>NZVJ01000017.1 GCA_002701455.1 Rhodospirillaceae bacterium | reverse complement strand
CTACGCACACGCAAAAAGGCCCTTCCAGTTGCAGCAGCCAAACCAATATCTTGTGGCCTCAACCGCTGCCCTTCTTTGAGAATACACGCACCCGAAGTTATATCTTCTCCTGCCAGACGCCTGTTAGATCCGCGCTTTATGCCTGCCGGAATTATCACCTTTCCATCTTGAAGTTTGCAGTCCTCTTGCATTAGGACAGTATCTGGGTTTTCCGAATTTACACCATGGGGCATTACTGCTCCCGTGAAAATTCTAACTGCCTCTCCCCTTTTTTGTTTACGGTTAAGCGGTCTACCAGCAGCAGCTTTACCAACTACGGGCAATTTCGTTTTTCCTGACTCATTAAGGTCATCAAAGAAAATTGCATAACCGTCCACGGCCGAATTATTTTCTGCAGGAACATTTTGCGGGGCTACCACATCCTCCGCAAGAATTTTATTTAATGCCCTACTTAGTATAATTTTTTCACTGCCGGCCCTTACCCTAAGGTTTTTCAACACCAGCTTTAAAGCATCATCTATCTGGGTTAGTTTACCCCCAAAAGCAAAACAATCGCTCGTTAGTTGGACCATATTTACGTCACTTTTATTTTTAGATGTTCAATTATGAAGTCCGAAACCGCATCATAATCATTTATATCAAAGACCGGCACGTGAAGACCAGTAAGTTCTACATCACTAGCGACCATGCATATCTTTGGATCATTATGGCAAATTAAATCTTTTCCAAGCTCGTTCCTGTGCACTTCTAATTTACTGTGATCCGCCTTTTTGAACCCTTCAATTAGCACGAGATCTACAGGCATTAATTTATCTAGTAACTCAGGTAAACCCGGCTCTGTTTGGTTTTTCTGTTCATGTATAAGAGCCCAGCGATTTCTTGATGATATAATTACCTCCTGCGCTCCCGCCAGCCTATGCTCATATGAGTCTTTCCCCGGTTTATCAACCTCGAAATTATGATGAGCATGTTTGACTGTTGAGACCGTTAGCCCTCTCTTCTCGAGAACAGGGATTAGATTTTTTACGAGCGTGGTTTTTCCACTATTGTGCCAACCCGATATACCCAAAATTTTCATCGTTACATTCTCAAGATTTTTAAGTTAGTTACGCGAGATTTAATCTTCTAAATTATTCTCCTCAGGACTTTTCGAGCTTAGATACAATAGCCCCGATCTTAGGTAATCATATCCAGTCCATATAGTAAGCAGTGCCGCCATCCAAAGACAAATTTCCCCTATCAGCAGGGCAGGTATGGAGCTGTGAGCGGCATCGCCAACAATTAGAAAACCAATAGAAATCATTTGCAAACTAGTTTTCCACTTAGCAAGTTTACTTACGGGTAAGCCAACTCTTATTTCTGCTAAATACTCCCGCAGTCCTGAAACCAATATTTCCCTTAACAAAATTACTAAAGCCGGAAGAACGGTCCAACCAGCTATGTAATCGAATGCGCAAAGTTCTAACAAACAGGCGCCCACTAACAACTTATCGGCAATCGGATCAAAAAGGCGTCCCATTGCAGTTTGGTGATTAAGATATCTCGCGAGATATCCATCCAAATAATCTGTCACGCAAGCAAAACTGTAAACGGCCAGGGCAGCCCACCGGAAACCTGGACTGCCAATCCAAATAAATCCTATAAGTAGAGGAATGACTGCTATCCGTGTCATCGTAAGAATGTTTGGCACGCTTTTCATTCAAATATCTTAAGCCTAAAGTTTTTGAGACGAAATAGTTTACTTAATTCCCATAGTAATTGTTTTTGAGATTAATGTTCATGAAAATGGTCATAAATTTGTTTTGCCAAGTTCCTACTTATACCATCGACCTGTTCTAAATCTCTGAGTCCCGCTCTGGCCACCGCCCTCGCAGATCCAAAATGGAAAAGCAAGTCCTTTTTCCTTTTTGGCCCCACGGCCGGGATATCATCAAGCACTGATCGTGTCATCGCTTTGAAACGCCGGGCCCGATGAGTCTCAATAGCGAACCGATGGGCCTCATCTCGGAGCCTTTGAAGGTAGTGCAATAAGGGGTCATTTGGTTGAAGAGAAAAAGCCTTTTTTCCAGGTTGGTAGAATACTTCTCTTCCAGCGTTTCTATCTGGGCCTTTTGCGATCGCAACAAAACAAATATTTCCTAATTTAAGTTCTTCAGCGACATCTAATGAAGCCGAGAGATGACCTGCACCACCGTCGATAACCACCAAATCTGGTATAACCGCCCTTTGGCCATCTGCTATAGAAGACGCGACCTTTGCAAACCGCCGTTTTAAAACCTGTCGCATCATAAAGTAGTCATCTCCAGCGGCTCCTATAGATTTTGAATTTCCCGGGATTGGGTTTGATCCCGATTGCTGTTTATTGTTCGGTTCAACGATTACGTCCCGTATATTGAACTTTCTATAGGATTTTTTTTCAAAGCCCTCTGAACCAGCAACGATCATGGCACCTACAGCATTTGTTCCTTGAATGTGGCTATTATCATATACTTCGATTCGCTCGGGTGGTTTGGGGAGGCAGAATAAGTCGGCCAAACGCTTAAGAAGGCTTAACTGTGATGTTTGCATAGCGCGATTACGCGCTAAAGCTTCCTTGGCATTTTCCTGAGCGTGAAGTACAAGTTTTTTTAAATCGCCTCTTGATGGAATTATTAACTTTACTGTTCCGTTAGACCTTACTGTGAGTGCTTCGCTCAGCAATTTAGAGTTATTTATATTATGGCTCAAAAGCAATCGTCTGGGGGCCCTTTTATTTTCGTAAAACTGGCCTAAAAAAGCCTCCAGGATAGACGCCTGATCGTCCATTCTGTGGTGACGCGGGAAATATGCCCGGTTCCCGAGGTTGCTTCCTGCACGAAAGAAAAATACCTGGATGCAGCTAAAACCTTGTTGGGTATGTAGAGCAATTACATCGGCATCACTGACGCCCTTTACATTAATATCTTGCTTTGACTGTATCTGGGTCAGTGCATGAATTCTGTCCCGATAAATCGCAGCGCTCTCGTAATCTAGATTTTCACTTGCTTTTTCCATACGGACAGATAATTTTTTTTGCACAGAAACCGTGTCTCCAGACAAGAATGAACGCGCCTGATCTACTAAATCTAAGTATTCAGAATTTGTTACGTAGTCCACGCAAGGAGCTGAACAGCGTTTTATTTGGTATTGAAGACACGGGCGGGTTCGGTTTTTAAAAACATTGTCACTGCAATTTCTTAAAAGAAATGCCTTTTGTAATGCAGTCAACGACCTATTGACGGCGCCGGCGGATGCATACGGCCCAAAATAACTTCCTGGGCGCTTCTGCGAACCACGGTGTTTTATCAGAATAGGCCATGCGTCATCACTTGAGATAAAGATATGGGCAAAGGACTTATCGTCACGAAGTAAAACATTGAAGCGGGGTCTAAATTGTTTGATTAGGTTGCTTTCTAATAGCAGCGCTTCCACTTCTGTATGCGTCGTTACGATTTCGAGTTTTCGTGTCTCGCTTACCATCCTGAGGATACGCTGTGATATTCGCTCCGGCTTGGTATAATTTAAAACGCGTTTTTTTAGATTAAGTGCTTTACCAACATATAAAACGGTTCCCTTTTCGTCGAGCATCCGATAGACGCCCGGCTTTTGGGGTAGGTTACGGAGTTGCGATTTTATTAACTCGGTACCCTTCTGGATATTCGATTCCTGATTCTGCTCGTCAGAATCACTATCACATTTATCGCTCAAAAACCCTTCTTTCTTTTCCATAATCTGTAATTTCACCAATTAAATTATTAGCTTAACAAAAGAAAAAAATGAAGCTGCTTATTAATCCACCGTGACTGTGGACAAAGCTGGGGATAAGCTGATGAGATATTGGTCATCGCCCCAGATACTCTCAAAAATTACGTTTTGCTTAAAATATAGGCACCGTTTTTAACTCCTTGAAAAATAACGATTTTTATGTTTTGCCCCTCTTCCCGAATATTTTCTGACTGGTATGGCCGCATTCTTGTGAAAGAAAAATATATTTTTTACGAACTGTGTACAATTACTCTCATCAATTACAATACTCCTATTATAGTTTGATAGATTTTGCACATAAAAATGGGATTAAGGAATATAAATAAAAGTATTTTTTCTATAATGAAATTAGATTACAACTTAGTATTTACTTGAATAAGATTTTATTTGTTCAAAAAGCAATTTTCTTTATTTACTAAGCAGCCTTTTAAACAGAGTTAGTTTCGAAATTATGGAAGCGAGAAGTAAATCAGCTATAGTTACCGGGGGCGGACAACGCATTGGCGCCGAGATTGCTAAAGCGCTCGGGAAACAGGGTTGGTTTGTATATTTGCATTGTAATTCTTCTATTACTGCAGCAAAAGTAATCCTAGCGGAAATTGAAAACCAAGGTGGCAAAGGGAAATTAATCAGCGCTGACTTGAGCAGTCCTAACTGCGGTGAAAATATAATAAATCAAATTGAGGCCGATGCTCCGCCCGTTAGATTGTTAATTAATAATGCTGCTAGATTTGAATTCGATGACGTATCAAGCATTACCGGCGACTCTCTTGATGAACATTTTTTTGTAAATGTTCGCGGACCGGTACTTTTGAGTAAAGCTTTTTTTGAATTGCTTGAAGATGGTCATAAGGGATGTATTATTAATATTTTAGATAATAAGGTTTTTTCAATAAACCCTGACTTCCTCTCGTACACAATTAGCAAAGTAGCGTTGCACGGGGCGACGGAGGCCTTTGCTATGGGAATGGCTCCTCGAGTTCGTGTGAATGGTATCGCTCCAGGAATAACGCTCGAGAGTGGCGGGCAGGGCCAAGCTAGTTTTGAAAAGGGCCAGAAAATGAGCCCCATTGGAAAAGTTTCCTCTGTAGAAGACATAATAAAGGCGGTTTTTTTCATTCTTGAAACTGAATCGTTAAATGGCCACATAATCACAATTGACGGGGGTCAAAGATTGCAAAAGCTTGATCGTGATGTCGCCTTCGTATGATGTTTGAAAGCAGGTTCTAAGGGTATGGCGGATGTTACTACAAAACTCTTTCTCGAGGAATTTGAAGTCATGGTTGATATAGGAATACATGATTTTGAAATCAATAACCCTCAAAGGGTCTGTATCTCAGTTGAGGTATTACTAGATCCAAATGCAGGGGATAGGCCTGATGAAATAGGATCAACTTTTGATTATGACTTTATCCGCCTGGAGATAAAAAACTTGATTAGTAATAGACGATTTAATCTCCAAGAAACTCTTTGCCGGCTCATCCTTGAAAAAATCATTGGGCAAGACGGTGTGACGGAAGCTACGGTTACAACTAAGAAACTTGATGTGTATCCCGACTGCAATGGGGTTGGTGTTAAAATGACATCTATAAAGTGAAGCATTTATTATATATACATTATTAACTGAAACCGGGGCAACATGATCAAAATTTTAGCTATCACCGATATCCACCATGGCAAATCTTTTGAAACTAAAAGGAGCAGCTCGGCTTTAGACATCTTGGATCGTTTCGTTGAGTACGCAAACCGATCACAACCTGATTTTGTAGTTGACCTTGGGGATAGGATTAATGATGTGGATCAAGAAACTGATTACAGATTAATGCAGGAAGTTGCTGAGAAGTTTAATCAGATTGCTGTTCGGAGGGAACACGTCTTAGGCAATCATGATGTCGCATTTTTGACAAACGAAGACAATGAAACGCTTCTGAATGCGGCGGTTCGAAGTAGAAGTTTTATTTTGGATGATTGGCATTTCATATTTTGGTCTCCAGACACAAGATACTCAACTCAGTCTGGCTTTCCGGAGGATGAAAAAGCGGTTGAATGGCTGGAAGCTACTCTTGATCAACATTCTGGGCCAACCGTCCTTTTCTGCCACGTTCCACAAGTTACGGGAAACCTGGATGGAAATTATTGGTTTGAAAATAACCCGTGGGCTGCAGTATTGCCATACAAAAAACGCATACTGGACATTTTGGCTGATCATCCTGGCATTCAAATGACGGTTGGCGGCCACATACACTGGCCACGGTTGAATACACTTAACGGAATTCATCACATAACTCTTCCTTCAATTATAGAAGGCTTTTTTTCAGCAGGCACTGCTTGTGCGTTGTGGACAGAAATAATTATTTCTGACAACCTGACAATAAATATTACTGGTTCCCAGAACTGGGAATGGAAACTGCCTTTGAGGGAATACGGCCATAAATGGCCAGCTCCCCGGAAGTCATCACGACAAACGGCGAGTTGAAATTCTAACTACAGGAAGCGCCACCTAACACACAAAATTTTGAGCAATGATGATGGTTCAAATAAATCTTCTCGCAAGATTCCAAAAGAGATTCTCCTAACTCGAATTCTTTTTCATAAGGCAGCAGTGTACAGGACACGACTATCGGTTTTTTCTGCCCTTTTCTTTTTACCACCATTCGCGATGTAGCACACATTTGCAGTTCAGGCCTTACAGAAAGGATCTTCCAGCAATTAGTTGTTATCTCCGGCACATCAACCTTAGCATCCATTTCTGGAAAAATGACCAATTCACTCTTATTAAAGGGGTCTAATCTGAGACCGAGTTTTTCAAATAACTTTTTATATCCTTGACGACATTCTTCATCGCTCTCCCCAGACAAACTGCGTCCCGCTACATTTATTGTATATTCATTATTTATCAGCCACTGCAGCCCGTTTATCATTGGCGTCCATGTTCCAGCGCCTCGCTCAAGCTCATGCCATTCCTTTTCATAGTGGTCTATAGAAACCCTAAAAACTAATTTCCTAGTCCCAAAAACGGATTTTAATTTCAAAAGTTCGGCGGTTTTGTTTTGTAGAGGCTTCATAGCATTTGTAAGTATCAAGATTGAAAAGTCCCTACGCAGACATTCCTCTAGCATTTTTAAAAAGTCTGGGTTTAAAAAGGGTTCACCTCCCGTAAAACCAATCTCACAGCTTTTCCCAGAGAGGTTTTCCAGTTCGTTGAGATACTCAATAACCTCTTTAAGAGAAAGATAGATCAATCGATCATTTCTTGGCGAAGATTCTATGTAACAATTTGAACAAGCTATATTGCAGAGTGTACCTGTATTGAACCAAAGTGTTTTAAAACTATTGAACTCAACGAAAGCCCTGTGCTGCCCATCCCTTGTGAAATAGGGATTAGAAAATTTTGATAACGTATGTTTCATTTTGTTTCCTAGGCTTTCAACTTTGTGAATGCAAATCTTGAAAAACGTCCCACTACTTCCACCTCTTTTATTATAATGTTATCGTTGCTCCGCCTATTTGCGCGCATTTACATTTTATTTTACCAAAAAAAAAAATTACAGGCAATTTATGAACAAAGCCCACAGTTTAAATCGACCGGATAGTTCAGCAGAGAACCAGGCGCGACGCCAGGACAAGTTTTTTGAACAATTAGTAGGCACTACAACACCAGACCTCAAGTCATCTGTTGCCACGCAGGATGCGGGGCAAGCGTTTGAAATAGTATCGGAGTTTAAACCATCGGGAGATCAACCCTCCGCCATCGGTGAATTGACACAGGGACTAGAAAATTCCTTGAGGGATCAAGTACTGCTAGGTGTAACTGGCTCTGGAAAAACATTTAGTATGGCTCACGTCATTCAAAATGTTCAGCGACCTACACTAATACTAGCGCCTAATAAAACGCTTGCCGCGCAACTTTTTGGGGAAATGAAGACCTTTTTTCCCAATAATGCGGTAGAATATTTTGTTTCTTATTATGACTATTATCTTCCTGAAGCCTATGTCCCGCGTACAGATACTTATGTTGAAAAAGAGGCATCTATTAATGAACAAATAGATAGGATGAGGCATTCGGCAACCCGCGCGTTGCTAGAGCGTGAAGACGTAATAATAGTTGCTTCGGTATCAAGTATTTATGGTATTGGCGCGGTTGAAACATATGGGAAGATGACCGTCATACTTAAGGCTGGCTCCTCGCTTGATCCCCAAAACCTTAGGAAAAGATTAGTTGAATTGCAATATCGCAGAAACGATACCAACTTTCAGCGTGGCTGTTTTAGGGCTAGAGGTGATATTTTAGAGATTTTCCCAGCGCATTTAGAAGATAGAGCCTGGCGCCTCTCATTCTTTGGAGAAGAGCTGGAAAGCATTCAAGAGTTCGATCCTTTAACTGGCGAAAAAACCTCAGAACTAGAACAGGTGCGGGTCTTTGCTAATTCCCATTACGTCACACCAAAACCAACACTCTCTCAGGCAATTCACGAAATAAAAACAGAATTGAAAATGCGACTCAATGAATTGCAAGAAAACAGTCAATTGCTTGAAGCCCAGCGCCTAGAACAAAGAACTACTTTTGACTTAGAAATGATTGCTGCCACTGGGTCCTGTGCAGGTATAGAAAATTACTCCCGGTATCTCTCGGGACGAGAAGCCGGACAGCCGCCGCCAACACTTTTCGAGTACTTGCCTGAAAACGCGCTTTTAATGGTAGACGAAAGTCACGTGACGGTGCCTCAAATTGGCGCTATGTACAAAGGTGATTTTGCCAGGAAATCGACGTTGTCGGAATACGGCTTCAGGCTTCCTTCTTGCTTGGATAATCGCCCACTTAAATTCGAAGAATGGGAAGTGATGCGTCCGCAAACAATTTTTGTTTCTGCAACTCCAGGTCCATGGGAGTTAGAGAGAACGGAAGGCGTATTCACTGAACAATTAGTGAGGCCAACNGGTTTAATAGATCCAGTTTGTATTATGCGGCCAACAAAAAGCCAGGTGGATGATGTTATCGCAGAGTGTAAAAACTGTGCGGANCTTGGTCAGCGCGTTCTCATTACAACACTTACAAAACGAATGGCAGAAGACTTGACCGAGTATATGTTAGAGGCTCAAATTAAGGTTCGGTACATACACTCGGATATTGATACCCTAGAACGAATAGAAATTATCCGTGATTTACGTCTAGGCGTATTTGACGTGTTGATTGGAATTAATTTACTTCGGGAAGGACTAGATATCCCCGAATGTTCGCTCGTTGCGATCTTAGACGCAGACAAGGAGGGCTACCTGCGGTCGCGCACCTCCCTAATACAGACCATAGGAAGGGCCGCCCGGAACGTTGATGGGCGAGTAATACTTTATGCCGACAATCTTACGGGAAGCCTGGAATATGCTATCAATGAAACGGATCGCCGTCGCAAAAAACAAACTGACTATAATTTAGAAAATGGCATAACCCCAGAGTCAGTTAGAAAAAATATTGGTGATATTCTTGAAAGTGTATATGAGCGAAGTGATCGAATAACAATCGACGCGGGCGAGAGTGGCAACGAGCTGGTCGATAAGGACTTAAAAACTATTATAACGGAATTTGAAGCCCAAATGAAAGAAGCAGCAGCAAACTTAGAATTTGAAGAGGCAGCCCGTCTAAGAGACGAAATTAAACGTTTAGAGGCCGCTGAATTAGGCATGACCATCGACGGCAAACCTCTGCCGAGGGGTGGCCTTGTACGGATATCCTCAGCAAAAACCGCTAGATCAAAAAACAGTGCTTCAAGCCCACAATCATCAAAACAAAAAAGAAGAGTGCGAAGGTAGCTATAAAAGGAGATACGCAAATGGAATGTGTTGGTTTAGTTACAGGCGCAGCATCTGGCATAGGCCTCAAAACAGCTAAACGTCTTCTGGAGAAAGGCTGGGTCGTCTACGGTTTAGACAATGATGAGAATAACTTACACCAAGCAGAAGCAGAGATAGGTAACACAAATTTTATCCCAAAGTCATGCGATTTAAGAAACGAAGAAGCACTAGTGAGCGTGCTTAATGATATTAAAATAAATCAGCAGAAAATTAATGCTCTCATCGCGTGCGCGGGCGTTTTAAAACTTGGTTCGCTCGAAGAGATGTCGACAGAAGATTTCGATTTGGTGTTTGATATTAACGTAAGAGGTTTGTGGTTGTCAGCGAAGGAAACTTTGCCCCTCTTGAAAACTGCCGCTATTTCTGACGAAGTTTCCAGAATCATCTTGTTATCCTCAGTCTCAGCATTGAGACCCAAAATAGATAGTGGAGCGTATTCGGCCTCCAAAGCAGCCGTTAGTCAACTTGCTCGGGTGCTTTCTGTTGAATGCGCAAAATATGGCATTACTGTAAATGCAATAGCGCCAGGTACTGTGAACACGCCTATGGTAAACAAAAAAAATACTTCGAAAAGTCGGGGAAATTGGCGACCGTCTGGTCCTTCTCCGCTGGGCAGAATTGCTCAACCGTCCGACGTGGTAAACGTAATAGAATTTTTATTGTCTGAAGAAGCAGCCTACGTGACAGGAACAACCATTCCCGTTGACGGCGGAACACAGGCTGCATTCATACCGCCTAATTGAAGAAATCCTTTTATTAAATGCTAAATGCTATTTATTTAAAAATACTACTGAAATATAGAGAACATATTATTTAGTGATTCAATGTGTTAGGTTGGTAAAATGTTTTCAGAGTTTACCGGATGCCAAAACAATGTCGGACTTCAAGTTCAAAAATGAACCCAATGTGAATATTGAAGAGCTGCTCTATAAAATCAAAATACTAGAAGAACGCCTCGTGCAAAAAGACGAGCTGATAACAATTTTAAAAGAATATAATGAAAGATTTATTAACCATTCAGAAAAACTTGCGAGCGTCCTAGATAAACAGCAGGGCAACGGGTTGAGCGAGCGCGATCAGTTTTTATTAAAAAAGGCAGCGCAGATATTTTCCAAAAGCAATCCCGAAAACAATTACGAGGAACACACAATAAACAGAATAAAACACTCCGTTTCCAAAGAAGATACCCTCAGTTCATTTTCGGTTGCGTCAGACTCTATAAGCTCCGCTTCAAGGGAAATTGAATTCTACCAGTCGTCCTATGATAGTGAAAATATCCAGGATGACGGTATATCGGATCCGTCATTACGAACAAAGAACCCTTTCCAGAAAACTATCGACCGGATCAAAACATCGGAGCCCAAAACCCTCGATGACGTGCAGCCGTTGCATACTCCAATAAACCCAATGACTGAGTCACGGGGTGACGAGCTTGACGATTCAATAAATAAAACGCTCACTTCCCAAAACTCGGCAAAGCCCAAAGGCCGAATAAAAATCCGTTAAGCAAAACTTGGTTAGGCGGCGCCTATTTTTCGAAATGAAGTTATTCTATTTCTACGCTAACACTGCCGAGTTTGCCAAAGTCCGCGAGAATACTGTCTCCACGTTCTATTGGAATAGGTGTGGTACAACTTCCTGTTGTTACTATCATATCTTTATCTAACGGCAGTTCATTTTTCGAAAGTTCATTAACCAGCCACGTTAAAGCGGTGATAGGGTGATCCAAGACGTTTGCTCCAGAACCACGGTTTTCAGTACCGCGCTTTGTGGAAATAATTACTTTGTGCTCTGCCAAGTCAATATCTTTCCAGTTTACGTCTACGTCATCTCCAAGAATAAATTGGTGTGCACAAGCATTATCTACTATCAACTGAAGGTCGCCTACTTTTTCAAAATGTTCAAATCGTGAATTTGGTAATTCAATTGCAAGATATAGCTTATTGATAGCATCTATTACCTCGTTTTCGGTATATAGAGCGGTTCTAGGCCTCAAACATTGTTTTATGCTAAACGCAAACTCTGCCTCGGCGACGGCCATCCGGTTGTTATCTATTGTTAGCTTCGAGCCCGATTTGTAGATATTTTCTCCTAATAAAAGTCCCGCTATTGGCCCTGAAACCCCTATGTGCTGTTGACCGGCTAAACTAGTTGCAGCAATTTTCCAGCCAAATACTGGCTTGGAACTTCGTTGTGCATATTCCAATTGAATTCGGTAAGCCTCTGAACGGGTTATCGGAAAAAGATCTTTAGGAAACTCGGTCAACGCATAACCGTTTTGCCATGCGGCCCAGATTACATTGGACGCTTCTTTTTTTTTGTTTTTGCCTATTTCCATAACCTGCTCTCTAAAATTTACCACGTTTCGCCGTGCGGTCGTATTTCGACATCGAAGCTCCACGCACCTCTCGATTGGTGCACAACGTGGTAGACCTCGTCCGCAATTTCGTCGGGCCTAATAAAAAAATCATCCGATTTCTCCGGATATCTTTTACGGGTCCATCTTAAATCAATAACGGCATCAATAGTAATATAGGCCACATGAATTCCTTTAGGTCCCGCTTCACGGGCTATTGATTGAGCCAATATCCGTTGGGCAGCTTTTGTAGGTGCGAAGCCGGCATAACCAGCTCGGCCGCGATGAGCGGACGTGTTTCCCGTGCAAATCAATGATCCATGCCCTTCCTCTATCATTTTAGGCAAGGTTAAACGTGCTAAGTGCAGAAGGGCCATCGTATTAACCTGAAAGTTTTTTTCTAGATCGCTAGGTTCAATTTCCATAAAATTTCCCCAGGCACCTGATACAGCATTATGGATAACGACAGAAGGGCCTCCTAAATCCTTTGTTATTTTTTCCAGAGTTTCTGTCAAAGCGCCCGTATTCGCGACATCGCAGGGATAAGCATTTGCGTTTTTTATATCATTCTCGAGTTTTGCAAGTCGATCTTCTCGGCGAGCCAACATTGCTACTTTGTAGCCTGATGCCGCAAATTTTTGCACGATAGCACTTCCCGTGCCCCAACCAACTCCAGTAATAACGCAAACCCTGTCACTCAACGCAATCTCCTTCTTTTGTCTCTTTAGGAGAATATTAATAGAAATAGGAGCGAAAAGAGATCTTGCATATGATTCCGTTCTATTTGCCTTTATTTAGCTTAGGTTCGGTGCAAGGATGGATCGCTTTTTTGATGGAAATTCTTTGATATGCACGTGGATATCAGAGTTACTAATGTAATAGGGGTCTTTAGGAGCTGGAAAATATGTCTGAATGTGTTCAAACTGCGTTGATTACAGGAGCTGGAAACGGTATCGGCAGAGCCATAGCTCTGGCCATGGCGGATTCCGGCCGAAAGGTCAGCTGCGCCGATATAAATTTGGACGATGCACAGAGGACGGTTCAAGCAATAGAACAACAGGGTGGTGTCGCTCACGCTTTAAAGGCAGATGTAGGCTCAATTGCTCAGATTGAAGCCATGATAAAGGATACCGTGTCGGTTTTTGGATCTTTGGATATTATCGTAAACAATGCGGGCGTTACTCGGGCGGCGGATATTATGGAGCTCACCGAAGACGATTGGGATCGGATCCACCGGGTAAATGCTAAAGGGGTATTTTTCTGTCTCCAAGTTGCAGCCCGTCAGATGATCAAACAAGGGGGGGGCGGACGTATAATTAATATTGCATCGATTGCGGGAAAAGGCTTCAAGGGAACATCTAATGCTGCGTATTCAGCCAGTAAGGGGGCGGTGATTAGTCTGACCCGGACTGCCGCCCAGCAACTTGCAAAGCATAACGTGAACGTAAACTCGATCTGCCCCGGGGTCACCACTACTGAAATAGTTGAAAAATTATCGATTGATAGGGCAAAGGCCCGCGGTATTTCAAAAGAAGAAATGATGAAGGAGATGAGTAAGGATATACCCCTTCAACGCGCTAATGAGCCCGAAGACATTGCCGCAATGGCCCTGTTTTTAGCTTCGATTGGGGCGCGAAATATTACAGGCCAATCCTACAACGTGGACGGCGGGCTGGTAACCAGTTAACCAAAGCCACAAAACTGTTTCAAACAACACAATATTTATGTATACTCATTAACTAGATTTTTGTGTTTTAACCCGTTTGTAATAGAAAAATCGTCAAGGTGCACTGATTGGCAATAAAAACAAAAATATTACAAGCCACANTNTTTCAGACTGTGCGTTCAAGCCTAATTCATGCNGTNAACTCTGGCGACNTNNAAATAGGCGAAAAACTGCCGACAGAAGCCGACTTAGCTTCTTTTTTCGACGCCTCCCGCCCCACCATTAATAAAGTTCTGCGTTCTCTTGCACAGGACGGGTTTCTAGAGACACGAAAAAGAGGCGGTACAATTGTATTGGCACCAAGGGGTATAAATTTCTCAATAAAGGAAATATCTGACCACGTAGNAGCAATCGGCAAGTCCTATCGGTTTACACTGGAAAATTACAACAAAAGCCAGTGTGGTGATGGGGGCATCAATTGGCCAGACCTTTTTGAGGGGACAGCTGTACTTGAATTAGAGTGCATACATTTCAGTAACAATATTCCCATCCAGCATGAAAAAAGACTGATTAATCTCGATTTAGCACCAGAAGCTAACTCCATTGATTTTTCATCAATGTCCCCAGGAAGATGGCTTAAGAACTATATCCCTTTTCCCAACGTGCTCCAAGAATTAGGGGCTGTTGGTGCAGGCGCATCACTATCGGAGCTACTTCGCGTACGAAGAACAACTCCCTGTATTGGTGTTCGGCAGATTATTAAGAAAGGTGACGAGTTTATCAGCCTTGCCGAACTTACTTCACCCGCCGGGCGTTTTCAAATTCATAGCTTTTATGAACCGTAGGCACTTGATTTTACGGCAAATAAGCGCACACTGTTTTTTGACGATCAAGGAAGCTTAAAAATGAATGATTTGGTGCATGAAGAAGCGCTAACGTGGATTGGGAAATCGGACCCTCCAACCGAAGTTGAGGTAACCCGACGAGACATAGTAAAATATGCTGCTGCCACGGAGCAAGAATTGGACAAATTCACCAAGGGAGATGAGGCCCCTCCTATGTTCGTGGCTGGATTGTCGCGTGAAATTATTCCCATTGATGATTTGGGTGACGACGGACTTCCTCCAGCCTCTCTTATACCGGAATTGCCGCTGAAGAGAGTAATGGCTGGGGGCGTTTCATTTCGCTTCCACCGGTCCGTAAAACCCGGAGATATACTTATATTTACCCGGACGCTTTCAAACATAGTTGAGAAAAGGGGAAAAACAGGGCCCCTTATTTTCATCACTTACTCGATCACGTGCAAGACAAAGAATGGCGAACCTGTATTAGACCAGGAACAGACTCGTATTTTAAGGTAAAGAAAATGGAAATAGCAAACCTCTCAGTTGGCCAACAATTACCCACCCGAAGTTTCAGAGCCACCAATGTCTCACTATTTTGCTACAACGCGGCAATTTGGAACCCCCATCGGATACACTACGATGAAAAATATGCTAAAGAAGTCGAGCATCATCCTGAAATAGTGATAGATGGGCCGTTACAAGGCGACTGGTTAAGCCAAACAGTTACGAACTGGATAAAAGACCGCGGGAATTTACTGGAGTTTTCTTATTCAAATAGGCGAGCATCTTATCTTGGGGAGACCCTTTACGCAGGAGGGAAAATTACATCCATCGATCGCGACACAAATGTCGTTGAGCTAGAGCTCTACATTAAAAATGAAAAGGACGAAGTTACGACGCCGGGTAATGCAAAAGTTAAAATAAGCAGCTGACTAATTTCACGAGATTCAAACTTCTATTTTATATATATACAATAAACAGGGTTTAGGGAACCCAATGTCAGGAGATCGGGTTAACTGAGAATATATAAAGAGTTTTGGGGCAGTGCGGATGTAATGTCTATGAAACGGCCAGAATATTATGAATACACAGGCGGCACCCTACAGCGTATACAAAACAAACACGCTCCGAGAGGGTAAAACGGTCTCAAACTAAGTTATTTTTGCGAAATACGATATTAGTCCCAAAAAAACAATGTAGCTAAGGATCGCTATGGCGATCACGCCGATATGTGTTAAGTCCGCCCGCCTCTATAGCTTAATATCAAAATCTAGCGTATTCTTTCCGTCATAGAACAGACGATTTGGATTTGTAATGGAAGAGATACCCTCGTTAATAATTCGCAATGGAACTGTCATTGATGGTTCCGGCAGCCAACGTTATGAAGCCGACATTGAAATTACCGGATCTAAAATAACGCATATTGGTGAATCTCACAAAAAGGGAAAGTGTGAAATAGATGCAAGCAATAGGATCGTCACTCCTGGTTTTGTTGATATTCATACTCACTATGATGCGCAAGTCACATGGGCAAACCAAATAACGCCTTCCTCGTGCAACGGGGTAACAACTGTACTAATGGGGAATTGCGGGGTTGGCTTTGCTCCTGTCAAACCAGATCAGCACGAAATGTTGATTTCGTTGATGGAAGGCGTTGAGGATATTCCTGAAGTTGTCCTGAGCGAGGGATTGCCATGGACTTGGGAAACTTTCAGCGACTACCTCAATACCCTCGATAAGCGACGTTTCGATGTCGATGTCGCAACGCAAGTGCCTCACGCAGCTCTAAGAGTTTATGTAATGGGAAAACGCGGTGCTGACCGGGAACCCGCTTCAGCAGGCGATAGAGCGCGAATGGCGCAGTTAGCTGCCGAGGGTATAAAAGCCGGTGCTTTCGGATTTTCTACGTCTCGGCTGCTTCAGCATCGCACTGCCGAGGGTGAACCAATACCCTCTTATGGTGCTGCCGAAGAGGAACTCCAAGAAATAGCAAAGGCTATCTCCAAAATCGGTCGCGGTTGGCTGCAAGTTGTTGCTGACTTTGGAGAAAGCCAAGAAACAGAGTTCTCGATGCTGAAAAGGCTGGTAGAAGCGTCTGGATTACCCCTTACGCTGACCTTGCTTCAACGTGACTCGTGGCCGAATGAATGGTCTGAACTTTTAAAAAAAATAGAAGCCGCGAATTCTGAAGGGCACGTAATCACAGGCCAAATAAGAGGCCGGCCAACAAGTACTCTTCTGGGTTTTGAGCTTTCTGAAAACCCTTTCTTGGGTTGCCCGAGCTGGAGCGAAGTCGCGAATTTGGATATAAAGTCTAAATTTAAAGCATTAAGTGACCCAGCATTCAAAAAAAGGTTGATTAACGAGCCAGGGGGCACAAAAGAACAAATTGCACGTTACCGCGAGTGGGATAAAATTTTTCTGCTTGGAGATCCGCCTCAATACGAACCTGTCCCCGAAAGCAGCATTGCTTCTATTGCAAAAAGGCAAAACGCAAGCCCAGCTAATGTAGCTTTTGATTTAATGATGGAGAACGAAGGAAAAACGATTCTGTATCACCCAATGTCGAACTACAGTGCCGGCGATATGTCATGTGTTTATTCCATGCTCCAGCATCCTAATACGCTTATGGGACTAGGGGATGGAGGAGCGCATGTTGGGATAATGTGTGATGCGACAGATATGACACACGCTCTAACTCATTGGACCCGCGACCGGACAAGGGGAGATCTGCTGCCTCTAGAGGACATAATTACACGAATGACATACAACAATGCCAGAGCGATGGGTCTTACTGACAGGGGATTAATCCAAGAAGGCTTTAAAGCTGATATTAATGTCATCGATTACGATAGGCTCCAACTCCACGCGCCTAAAATTCATTATGATCTTCCCGCAGGGGGGAAACGCCTTATCCAAGAAGCTACTGGGTACGACCACACTATTCTATCCGGTGTACCGGTGTGGNCAGGCGGTAAACCAACAGGTCAATTGCCGGGTAAACTTTTACGAAGCCATTAAAAAGCAGTTCCTTACTAATATGCGTGCAAGTTGGTATGAAAAAACTGGTCCAGCCTTAGACGTTCTCCAAACCGGAGAATTGGAGACACCAGAAGCCTCAAATAGCGAGGTGAGAATTAAAATATTCTCATCGGGTGTGAACCCTGCAGATGTTAAACTGCGCTCTGGTCAATCTAGCTACGGTTATAATTTTGATAGAGTAATACCAAATAGCGATGGCGCAGGAATCATTGACCAAGTTGGCGCGGGCGTATCGAAACAGCTCCTTGGCCAACGTGTTTGGCTATTCAATGGACAGCGTCTGGGGCGCGCCTATGGAACTGCGGCGGAGTATATTTGTATTAATACTGATTATGTGACTGAATTACCTGACCATGTTTCTTTCGACGAAGGAGCAACCCTAGGCATCCCAGGGTTAACGGCATATCATGGTGTTTTTGCCGATGGCTCGGTTAAGGACAAAACAGTCCTTGTTACCGGAGGAGCCGGCGCGGTAGGATTTTATGCTATTTCTCTTGCGTCTTGGGGTGGCGCAAATGTTCTCTGTACTATTAGCAGCGACCAAAAAGCGGANCTTGCATTATTGGCGGGAGCCCATAATACGATCAATTATAAAACTGAGAATGTAGCAAAAATGGTCGAGGCCTACACAAAAGGCAAGGGTGTAGATCGCTTAGTCACCGTCGATTTTGGCGGAGATCTCCCATGGATAGCCTCTGTCATGCGACAGAATAGTTGCGTATCAGCTTATGCTTCAGATACAGAGAAAATGCCAAAATTGGATTTTTTCTCTTTTATGCGCCGAAATATACAGATACGTCCTTTTATTCTTAATTCACTCCCCAAAAAAGACCTCGACAAAGCTCGTTTAGGTATGAACCGGTGGCTTATTGAAAAACCAGATTCGGTAAAGCCTATCGCTAAGAAATTTTACCTCGAAAACATAGCAAAAGCTCACGCATTTGTCGAAAGCTCAACAAAGTTTGGAACCGTTATTGTAAATCCTTAAATTTTTTACTGAACGTCTCTAGAAACGGTCAAGCCTGTATGGCGCCATATCTATGTTGAGNGGCTGGTTCGAAGCAAGCGCCGCAATCATTCTCCCGGTCATTGGCGCGCCAGTTAAACCNAGATGTGCATGGCCAAACCCATAGAAAAGACCCGGGTACCCTGGAACTTCGCCAATATAGGGAACAGAGTCTGGCGGCGAAGGCCGTCGCCCCATCCACTCTTGGACAGACGAAGTGTTGAGGTTTGGAAACAGCGCTTTTGAATGATTTTTGAAAATTAAAGCTCTTTTATAATCAGGCGGGGCATCTATGCCAGCGAACTCCGCTGTGCCTGCACTCCTCATTCCCATCTCCATAGAGCTCGAAACAAACTTGTTGTCTGCATCCATTATTGAGTTTTTTAAAGTTACATTAGGGTCCTTGAATATGAGATGATAACCACGCTCTGCCTCAAGGAGGACGTTGACACCCAGATCTTTTAAAAGTTTTGCTGACCAAACTCCGGCGGTTAGAACAAGTTTGGGGGCCTGCCGGTTACCGCTATCAGTAACAATTTCATACCCCCCATTAGCCAGAGGAACTATCCTATTTACCTCTGCTTTAAAATATTTTACGCCCTGAGCAATGGCCTTTTCAGCAATAACTTTTCCGAGGCGGCCTGGGTTTGTTGTTCTCCCTTGTCCGTTGATTAAGACGCCATTTTGAACGGAAGGAGAGAGGTCCGGTTCTAGTTCTCTCGCCTCATCCCCGGTGATCACTTGAATTGGCACGCCTCGCTCTCGACGCAATTTCCAGTCGACACTTTCCAAATTCATTGCAGTTTTATTGCGCGTTACAAAAACATAGGAACAATCTTCGATTAGATTTTCGTGTCCTGTACCCTTTAACAACTGCTTATATAAATCTAGATTAGGCCGGTTGAGGTTTAGCATGGCATCCGCTATCGCTGGCAATCTTTCGGCTCTGCCAGACTTCAAAAATTCTATTAACCATGGCACCATCCTGGGAAAATAAGACCATCGGATAGAAAGCGGGCCCGTCGGGTCAAGTAGCCATTTTGGAACGTTTTTCCAGAGCCCTGGCATTGATTGAGGGACACACGCCCACTGCGAAATTACCCCCGCATTACCAAAGCTTGTTGCATCAGATGGTTCGTCCCGATCAACCAGCGTGACATTGAAACCCTTTTCATTTAGCGCGATAGCATTGCAGATCCCAACAATGCCTGCACCGAGAACCAATACTTCCGTGTCCTGATGTGTCATAATGTATCCAAAACATTTTAATAACTTTTAAATTTTTAAAAGAACTATGTATAGATACATCATAGTACGAATTCTACTTATGATACCAACCGTATTTGGAGCGGGCATACTTGTTTTTTTTCTGATGCGGGTAATACCAGGCGATATATGCCTAACCCGCTGGGTCGATTTTGGTNCAAATTTAGATCCCTATNTNCTGGATTTGTGTCGACATAAACTCGGGCTGAACAAGCCTATACTGAACCAGTTTTGGGAATTTTTTAGGAATACTCTGACCCTTGATTTTGGGACGTCCATGTGGACTGGCAACGATATGGCCGAGGAGCTAAAACCCCGTCTAGCGCTATCGCTACAACTAGCTGTAATGGCACTGGCAATCACAATATTAACCGCAATACCACTTGGTGTAATAGCTGCCTATTACAAAGGTCGTTGGCCTGATTCTATTATACAATTTTTTTCCATTACTGGTGTTGCCATTCCTTCCTTTTGGCTGGGTATCATGGTTTTAGTGGGAATTTTAATTGTCACCCAAAAGATTAACGGCAATCCGTGGATGCCTCCTATTATTTTTGTCTCACCATTCGAAGATCCATTAAACAACCTGGCACAACTTATAATACCAGCAGTTGTAATCGCGCTGAGGTATATTGCTATTACACAGAGAATGACGCGATCTGCAATGCTGGAAATACTGCGAGAGGACTACGTTCTAAGTGCGCGAGCCTATGGCTTAAGTGAAACTGTCGTAATGAGGCGACACGTTCTAAGGAATGCAATGCTGCCAGTCGTTACAGTTTTAGGGAATGAATTTGCCTTCCTTATAGGAGGATTAGTCATAACTGAGCAAGTTTTTAATCTCAATGGAATAGGGGCGCTACTTTTGCAATCTCTAGAAAACGCCGACTACATTGTTACCCAGAATTTAGTCATGCTGATCGTTCTATTTTCCGCGACTATCAATCTGGTTGTCGACCTTACTTATTCTTATTTTGATCCACGCATACGGTTTAATTAACTTTCTTTACTTTTTTAGGAGTTTTAACGAAAAGTATCAGCGGCAACGCTAAAAAACCAGTAACCGCAAGAAAGTAGAATGCATTAATATATCCTATCATGGCAGATTGCCGTTCTATTTCGCTGCTAAGGTTTTTCAAATCAAAAAATGTTTCGGAATTCCAAAAACCCATTTCCCCTCTGTAAAGGAAAATTTCATTAAAAGGATTTATAAAATTAGTAAAGTCAGCATAATTAGTGGAGGTTGAGCGGATAACAATCGTTATCGTTAGAGAGATATATATACTACTACCTATGTTTCTTAGCAGGTGCAGGACGGCAGTCCCCTCTGGAACAAACTTAGGGTCAATATTAGAAAACATCACTATAGTGAGCGGCACCCAGGATAAACCTACACCAAAACCCTGAATTGCACTTGCCCAAGCCACACCGGCAGTTGTCATATTGATATCGAAATTTGCCAGCAGCCAGCAAGAGCCTGCCTGAGCGATGAAACCCAGAGCTAAGCCAATTCGAGGATCTCTTCTACTTATAACTAGGACAAGGAAATTTCCAGCNAATGCACCAAAACCTCTTGCTGCTAAAAGCAAGCCAATAATAGACTCGGGATAGCCCCTCAAATCCTGAAGCATACTAGGGTACAAAACAATTGGCGTGAAATTCAGCATGCCGTAGATAAATACGAGAACAAATCCCAANAAATAGTTTCTATCTTTTAATAGCCACGGATTTAAATAAGGATTCCGTGAGGTTAAAATATGAGCGGTAAAGATATAGAAACAAATAATTGCAACGGCTGCTTCTACAAGAATTTCCCTAGAATCAAACCAGTCTAGCCTATTGCCTCTGTCCAACATCAACTGCAAGGCAGTTACTGCAATCGATAAGCTGATAAAACCAGTCCAATCCAACTTACTTAACTTGTCGTGCACCGTATTTTTTACGTAAACCCAAGACCCTATAAATGCTAGNAAGCTGAAAGGCGCGATAATATAAAATATCCACCGCCAACTATAAGCTTCAGATATATATCCTCCAACAGTCGGTCCAATTATGGGACCACAAACAACCCCCATTCCCCAAACAGCAGTAGAAAAACTGTGCAGTCGCCTTGGGAATACCCCAAGAATTATAGCTTGCGATAAAGGAACTAATGGGCCGCCAAACGCGCCCTGCAAAACTCTGTAAATGACTAATTCTGCGAGTGTCGTTGCTTGACCGCAGAGTATTGAAGAAATAGCGAAGCCAAAAATTGTGCAAAGCATTAGCCTCCTTTGACCAAACCGAAGGGTTAACCAACCTGTCATAGGTGTAACAATGGCTGTTCCAACAATATTGAACGTCACGGTCCAGGCTATTTGGTCCTGTGTGGCCCCCAAAGCTCCCTGCAGCTGAGGCAGTGCTATATTGGCTATGGTGATGCTCATTGCATAGAGGGTAGAAGTCAGCGTAAGTGTCCCTAAGATCATCCACTGAAAGAATGATATGCTCCTAGACGAATTGTCTAACACATCACTCATAATACGTTGATCCTTGTAAGGGTGCTGCAACCGTCACGGAGGCCAATTTTCGACAAGNATTTATTACTATCGCTGCTTCTTTTAAATTTACTGGAAACGGGAAAAATACTATTAAATTTCTAAGTTAATCTGAGCCGNCATAAATCTCTGCGGCTCAGGCAGAAGCCGGTTTTACTTTCAATTAACATCCGGCGCAAAGGTTTACTGTAAAACCGACAACCTAGTGGGAGTAACTCTCTGTACTTGGATTGCTTCTCGATCTATTAGTTCACCCACCTTAGGGGCAACCTGATTTTTCCAAAACTCACTCTCGTAAACGTCTTTGTAAAGTTGCTCTCTTTCGGTTTCGTTCTCAAACCGGCGTATCCAAAAGTAAACCGAGTCATCCGCTTCACCTTTAAAGCTAGCACTAATCACGGCTCCTTTACTCACCTGAAACGGGATGATTTCATTCTCCATAAAATCAAGCCATTCCGACATCTTCCCAGGTTTTATCTTGTATTGCCGCAATTCATAAAAGGCCATGATCTCCTCCACAAAATTAATTTATAGATATACATTAACCTGTTTGGAGGAATAATTCGATCATCTATAAAATGAATTTTTTATACAAGTGGCTCAAGCCGACTTTAACTTTGCTTAAGCCGAACTTTTAAATAGGATTACATAAGCAACTTCAGAATGCATGCTCTCAGTTAATCAATCTGAAAGGTCTTGAAAGTGCCGTCGGTTTTAAGCCAAATTGAAATAGATAATTATCACCGTGATGGATTTGTTTATCCTTTAAGGGTTTTAAGCAGCAAACAGATTGGAAGCTGCCTAAAAAAATACAGGAGCTTTTACGCTCGTCACAATTCAGACTTCGACGCTAAATCAGTCCTTCGGAGCAAACCTCATTTAGTTTTCCCATGGCTTTATGACTTAGTCACTAATTCAGCTATTACAGACCACGTAAGTGCCATTCTCGGTCCAAACCTGCTTGCGTGGGGTTCTAGCTTTTTTGCAAAGCAATCTCATGATCCTGGCTTTGTGAGCTGGCATCAAGATGCCAATTACTGGGGTCTTGAACCTCACGACGTACTAACAGCATGGGTGGCTTTTTCTCCCAGCAAGTCGTCAAATGGCTGTATGCGGGTCATTCCGGGAAGCCAACTAGGTGAATCGCTTGACCATCAAGATACGTTTTCCAAAGATAATCTCCTTACTCGAGGACAGGAAATTGTCATGGATGTAGATGAGCACAGCGCAATTGATCTCGAACTTGAACCGGGAGAAATGTCCCTCCACCATGTCAATATAGTGCATGGTTCGGACCCTAATGACAGCAATATAGATAGGATAGGGTTTGCAATCCGATATATTTCTACAGAAGTTAAACAAATAGCCGGAAAAACAAGTGCCACTTTAGCCAGGGGTGTCGATAAATTTGGAAATTTTGACCATGAACCCAGGCCAGCTCGGTCATACGATAAAGAATCCCAGCGTGTTCGAAACAAAGCCTTAAAAAGACAGCATGACGTACTTTACAGTGGCGCTAGACAACGTTAGTTCTACTTACTTGAGTGTGCACCATCACGCCATCTGTAGTAAGCAACTGTGGCCGGCAGAAACCAGGGCTTACCATTATAAAACGGACGAGTCTCAAAGGTTAGTTTGTCAAATGCTGTAACGCCCTCCGGAAGCCCTAAAACTTGTTGCGCTGCTCTTGTACCCAGATAACTTGCCATTCCTACTCCTGATCCACAGCAGCCCATAGCATAATTGATACCTCCATGTTCCCCAATGTGCGGTAATTCATCAAACGTGTAGGCCACAAAGCCCATCCATGAATGCGAAAGTTTTATGCCCTTTAATTCCGGGAAAATACCTATAAGGTCCCGTCGCAATAGTGCGCCGCTTTTTTTAACATCAGCCTCCCCAGTTGTTACTCGTCCGCCAAATATAATACGGCGTCGATCTGGCGATGGACGGTAATAATATACTACCTTTCTAGTATCGCTAATTACCCTATCTGTTGGCATTAGCTTATTGATCAATGGANCATCTATGATGTCGGTAGCAATCATATAACTTCCAATTGGGATCACTCGTCTTGAAAGCCATGGCGTAAGTTGGCCAGTATATCCGTTCGTGCCGACAATAATTCGGCCAGCTGTAAATATTCCAAGCTGTGTTTCGAGGCTAAACTTAGNGTCGTTCTTTCCTATTTTTTCGACCCTACAGTTCGGTATTACCTTAACGCCGGCTTCTAATACTTTTGTGAGCAGTGCTGAATGATAGAGAGCCGGATCAAGAGACGCATGTGAACTAAAGATAGCTCCTCCATGATAAATGTCAGTCCCGAGTTCTGCACGTTGCTTAGACCTCGGAACAAGCGTTGCTGGCACTTTTAGAGAAGCGGGTTGGGTTTCTAAATTTACAGCCAATCGATCGAATTCTTTTTGATTATGTGCTGCAAAAAACCGACCGGGCACTTTAAAAGAACAATCTATTTTTTCTTGCGCTATGAAATTCTTTAACCATTCTAAGGAGTTCTGACCCTCNTTTATAATTTTATAGGCTAAGGCNTCCCCAAATNGCCCGCACAACTTTTGGAAACCCGGTTTTATGGAAGTGCTTATTTGCCCGCCGTTTCTGGAACTACATCCCCAACCGGCATCTTCAGCATCAAAAACAACAACGTCACGCCCCGCCTTCGCAAGAGTAAAAGCTGCGCATAATCCAGTATAACCAGAACCAATAACCGCAACATCAATTGTCTTGGGTACTTTTTTTGTTTTGATTTCAGGACGTGGTGACTGCTCCCACCAAAACGGGGTGGACTTAAAATTCTCAGTAAAAATTTCCATCAACTTTCCACATGAATATCCAGCTCCAAACCAAGGTTTGAAGTTTATTTACAATAATGCCTTTTTCAAAATATTTTTTTACCCGTCGTTTATTTTTGTTTTNCCTTTTGGCTAACAGAACTAACAGTTATAAGAGCGGTTCTATCTTAAAGTCCCTAAACAGGAACGAGCCTTGAACAAGCAGACTAATAAAAATACGGAGCGCTTAAACATCGCCGTAATAGGCACCGGCATAAGCGGTTTGTCCGCTGCTTGGTTACTCAACCAAGGACACCATGTTACTGTCTTTGAACAAAATGACTATGTTGGCGGTCACAGCCACACTGTTATTGCAGAAGATGAATTTGGCAAAATACCCATCGATACAGGATTTATCGTTTATAATGAAACGAATTATCCAAATCTCACAGCATTATTTGACTATCTAGATGTTCCAACTGAAGCGAGCGAAATGTCTTTTTCGGCTTCGTTGGATGGCGGTCTTTTTGAATATTCNGGAACTAACTTAAATGGACTATTTGGGCAGCGCTCAAATATTATAAATCCCCGCTTTTGGAGAATGATGTCAGGAATATTGAGATTTTATAAAGAGGCTCCGTCCTTTCTCGCGGAAAGTAATAGTGAATCCATATCTTTAGGCGACTATCTTAGACGCAGAAATTACAGTGCCGCTTTTATCAATGACCATCTTTTGCCTATGGGAGCAGCTATATGGTCGACGACAAGTGAAGAAATCCAAGCATACCCCGCTCACGCCTTTATACGCTTCTTTCAGAGCCACGGGCTCCTCAATATAATTCATCGCCCGAGTTGGCGAACGGTGAAAGGGGGAAGCACCGAGTATGTGAAGAGGCTGTCCGCCGCGTTTGAAGATAGAATTTTTTTAGACGCTGTGATCTCGGTCATTCGCACACCCGATAATTTGGTAATAAAAACAAAAAGCGGTAAATCGTTATTGTATGATCACGTTGTCATCGCTACGCATGCTGATCAAGCCATAAAACTAATCNNGGATCCAAATGATATAGAGACTAAACTTCTGTCCCNATGGCGTTACACGCAAAATAGAACGATCCTTCATCGGGATAAACAATTCATGCCAAAGGAAACACGAACCTGGTCTAGTTGGAATTTTATTGGGGCCCAGCCTTCGAAGAGACAGCAATCTTTTTCGGTGACTTACTGGATGAATAAATTACAGAATCTAGAAAGTAAGAACGATTATCTTGTCACATTGAATCCTAGTCTAAAAATTAACCCTGAGGCCGTTATTCTGGAACAAGAATATACGCATCCATTNTTCGATGCAGCNNCCCTTAAATCACAGAAATTNCTCTGGGATCTTCAAGGCGTGGACNGNCTCTGGTTTTGTGGAAGTTATTTTGGTTACGGATTCCATGAAGATGGCCTACAATCTGGTCTTGCCGTAGCCGAAGCNCTTGGTTCAATATCGCGGCCCTGGAATGTGGTTGGCCAAAACAACAGACTTCCATTTTCAGAGCGTCATGGGGCATCAGTATGATAGAGAAATCCTCAATTTACGAAGGGGTTGTGATCCATCAACGCTTGCGTCCCAAAAAACATAGACTTAAATATAAAGTATTCTCGCTGCTCCTTGATTTAGACGAACTCGAGCATTTTAAAAATTATTTTCCTTTATTCTCTGTAAATCGGTGGGGGATTTTTTCTTTTTGTGAAAAAGATCACGGGGCAATAACAGGTGAACCTCTAAAAATTTGGGTGGAGGATCAAGTAACTTCCGCTGGTATTAAATTTAAAAAATTAAANGTAAAATTGCTTTGCTACCCTCGTGTTTTAGGTTANGGCTTTAATCCCTTAAGCATTTACTTTTGTTACTCCGAAAATAACGATCTAGTATGCATCATCTACGAGGTTTGTAATACTTTTCTTGAGCGTCATTCTTATATCATTCCCGTAACGGCAACAGGCAACGACACTGTCAAACAAAAATGCAAGAAAGAACTTTACGTGTCTCCGTTCGTAGATATGAATGCAGAATACCATTTTGAAATAACTCCACCAAACCAGCAATTAAGTGTGTTTATCAAAGAAGCCGATAAGGAGGGTTTATTTCTCATAGCCTCCTTCGTTGGAAGGAAGACTAATATTACTGGACTTTCTCTAGTTAAGTNCTTATTTCAATATCCGTTTATGTCAGCTAAAATTATTCTCGGAATTCACTGGGAGGCTCTGAAATTATGGCTTAAAGGAGTACCATACTTTGCTCATATGCCGGCCGATAACAAGGTAACTTCTAGTAAAATAAGACCTGATACAAGAAACTAAACACTGCCCATGAATAACCGCCATAGATCTTCGATAGAAAAAGGGTTTGGCAACGGACCCNAAAAACCGCTGTTTTTGGAAGCTTTGCTCGATAAATGGTTATCGCGAATAGAAACAGGTGAACTCAAAGTATTTTTTCCCTCAAGCTTCCAAAAAGTTTACTCGGGAACCAAAGTTGGACCAACGGCAGATATTCAAATCAATAGCTGGAAACTAATCCCGCGCCTCTTGTTGTCAGGTGACATGGGACTTGCTGAAAGTTATCTGAATGGAGAATGGGATACATCAAACTTAACTCAACTAATGTTGCTTGGGGACATTAATGAAAAGGCCCTAGGGGACACTGTAACTCCCTTAGAAGCAGTACGTTTGATTGAGAGATTAAGGCATAAACGCCGAAACAATAGTAAGCAAGGCAGCAAACGCAATATCGCCGCACACTATGATTTGGGAAACGAGTTCTATTCACACTGGTTAGACCATTCTATGTCGTATTCCTCGGCATTGTTTAAAAACTTTGATGAGGAACTTGAGATAGGCCAGAAGCGTAAATATCGTCGGCTCGCCCAGGAGTTAAAGCTTAAAGAAGGGGATCAGATACTAGAGATTGGCTGCGGCTGGGGCGGTTTTGCTGAAATGGCGGCAAAAGAGTATAAATGTAAAGTTGTTGGGATAACACTCTCTGAAGCGCAGGCCAAATTTGCGCAAAAACGTATGCAAGAAACGCAACTTTCCAACTTAGTCGATATTCGAATAGAGGATTATAGAGACGTCCAAGGCACTTTCGATAAAATTGTCTCCATAGAGATGTTTGAAGCTGTCGGAGAAGAGCACTGGAAGAACTATTTTGAGACTATTAAAACGCATCTCAAGCCGGGCGGAATGGCTGGGCTTCAAAGTATCACCATTGCGAATGAGTTTTTTGAAATCTACAAAAGACGACCAGATTTCATACAAAAGTATATTTTCCCTGGGGGAATTCTACCAAGTGAATCTGAATTAAATTATGCGGCCGACTCGGCCGGACTTAAAATTTTAGACGATTATTATTTTGGTAAATCTTATGCCGAGACATTACGACGCTGGCAGTCAATGTTCGAGAAAAAGTGGGACGATATTAAAAACCTTGGTTTTGACGAAAGGTTCCAAAAAATGTGGAGCTATTACCTCAGCTACTGCGAAGCGGGGTTTGAAACTGGCCACATAAACGTCGGTCAATTTTTAATAGGATCAAAGTAATTAGACGCTCGCTTAACAAAAAACTATTGGTTGCATATAGTTTTCCTGCTCTAGCAATTTCTATCCCTACCATTCCTTTATACCTATATCTGCCAACATTTTACGGCGTAACGCTTGAATTGGGACTAGCGGCAACAGGCTTTGCCTTATTGACGGCAAGAGTTTTTGATACAATTACCGACCCAATCGTTGGAATAATAAGTGACCGTTTTCCAATAAAAAGAAATTATAGAAAGCCCTGGATAGCAGTCGGCTCAATTATCGCGGCAATTGGTTTGTATCAGCTATTAAATCCACCCAACGACGCGGGGATAATTTATCTAATTTGCTGGTCTATCATACTTTATCTTGGTTGGACTTTTGTAGCAGTTCCTTATCTAACATGGGGCGCTGAACTGTCGACTGACTACAATGAACGCACTTCTATAACAACAAGTCGTGAAACAGCCGGCATTTTAGGTATTTTAACCTGCGGGGTAATATTCACCTTTTCGGCCAACTTGAATTTCTCTGAAATTGACACAATTGGTATAATCGGATGGGCGACAATAGGTTTAGGCGCCATTTCTATTCCCTATATGCTCAAAAAAGTTCCCGACTCCGGCCTTGTAAGATTAAAGAAAGGAAAAAATACGAATAGCTCATTTCTCAGATCGGTTTTGCAACTTACGCAGAATAGACTATTTGTTCGATTACTTGCAGCATGGTTTTTAAATGGTATCGCTAACGGCATACCATCAGTCTTATTCTTTTTATATTTAGATAAAGTATTAGGCGTAAATGAAACACAGCGAGCTGTCTTAATCCTTATTTATTTTTCAACTGCTGTCGCTGCTATGCCAGCTTGGTTGTCCCTCAGTAAAGTTTTCAACAAGCATCGCGTCTGGTGCTNCGCTATGATACTTGCAATCGGAGCTTTTTCGTTAGTCCCATTCTTACCTGAGGGGGCCTTCTATCTATTTTCTATTATTTGTATTTTAACCGGAGTATGCCTTGGAGCGGATTTATCTATTCCCCCTTCCATACAAGCTGATGTTTTAGATTATGATAAACTTAAAACNAGGAGTCAGCGTGCTGGTTTACTATTTTCATTATGGGGTATGGCNACAAAGTTAGCCTTAGCCTGCAGCGTCGGTTTAGCATTTCCTTTGCTGGATTGGCTGGGGTTCGAGCCAGATATGCCTGATGATAGCGGAAGGCAGGCTCTGGTATTTCTTTATGCACTTCTCCCCGTTGGCTTTAAATGTATCACGGTGCTAGCCATTTGGAATTTTCCTCTAAACCGAAAAAACCACACCATCATCAAGCGTCGCCTTTATGGCCCCCCAGCCCCGANAAACTAGTTGCGGTTGNTTATCTATCTCTGAGCAGTCTCTTAGTAATTGAAAAGAAAATATTATATGGNAGTAGACGCAATATTTTCATTATAAATGCAAACCTTTTTGGAAAGATGATTTCAAATTTTNCTTTCTCAATTTCACGAAAGATTCGTCGCGCCGCTTCTTCTGCTNTTATCATAAACGGCATTTCGAAATCGTTTTTATCAGTAAGTGGGGTCTCAACAAAACCAGGGTTTATAAGTGTTAATTTAATATTGTATTTCATAAGTTCTGGTCTCAGCGCCTCACACATATTGATCAAAGCCGCTTTGCTGGCACCATAACCTGATGCGGTNGGCAAACCTCTATAACCAGCAAGTGATGCTACGACGGCTATGCGNCCNCCNCCAGCCGAAGTAAATCGGGGAATGATTTCGGAAAAAGCATTCACGACTCCCATGAAATTTACCTCCATAAGATCGCGCACCTTTTCTGCCGAAAAGGTCTCTACAGAAATAGCCACGTGAGTTCCTGCGTTTAGGATAACTAAGTCCGGGATGCCTATCTCTTTTTCTATTTGATCCACTACATTAATGGTCGCACCCAAATCTGAAACATCCAGCGGATATGTTCTAATTCTTTTTGGTTCAAACTCTCCTTGCAAGCTGATTAAATCAGCTGCTGTTCTCGAACTAACAGCAACAGTCCACGAATTTTCCGCAAATAGCCTCGCAAGTGACCTGCCNATACCTTTCCCAGCACCCGTNATCCAAACANAATTAGNTATTTCAATATCCCCTAGAATTTAATTTTGGTCTTTTAGCGAAAAACATAGTTTGCAGACGTATTTTATACTGCTGCCGTCTCGTCCCTTGAATTCCATGCCAACCCAGCGCCCCATCTCGTCATACCAAACGTCTGTATCCAAATCCCCTGTATAAGAATATCTTTGGCCTTTTATCTCTCCATGCTCACTGGACAATGTTTCTATTCCNTTAGCAATAATTTCCACCTGGTTAAGTTCTCCCGTTAAGGTATTCAGCACAACCTTCTGGTTTAATACGCCAGCATTCCAGTGATTTGTTGGGAAAAGCGGTAATTGTGCTCTATAATTCGATTTGGTGCTTTTTATCATTATTTCTTCANTCTCGCGCACCCCTTCCAATAAAAATGGCTCCCCATCGTCATCTACCACAACATTAATTTGACTTAACACGCCATCTTTCCAATTGGNTTTGGAAAAATATTTGAAAGCATAAGCGCGAAAAAATAGAACCTTTATCTCTAAATCAAACCGAGTGGTGACCCAAAAATTACTGGGGCTACCTGANAAAGTTACATTGTGANAACCAACTTTTGTTCCTTTCCTAAAAACATCAAATTCAATTGTNCTNCCATACAAATCGAATGGATTCCGAGAGATTAAGTCTTTTGATTTGGCTNCGCAGGAATTACACAAAATTATNAAACAGATAACCANACTAACATAAAGGCGAGATAAATTAGGGAGAAAGTATTTCACTTTTTACTAGTTACCTAAAAAAGATTTANAGNTTTCGGNATAAAACATTTTAACTAGGCGAATTTAATTCTTTAAGCAAATTTGCCATATCTACGATTCGTTGTGCCTTTTCCACTATTGGGTAATCAACAAAATAACCATCCACCTGTATNGATGCTACACCCTCCGCCTCGGCTCTTTCAAATTCACTTATCACTCGCTTGGACCAAACAACTTCCTCATTACTCGGTGTAAATGTTTTGTTNGTGACAGCTACTTGGTCGGGATGAATACACATTTTTCCTTGAAACCCTAATTTCAAAACGTTCTGACAGGATTTTAAATATGCCGTATGCTCTTTAATGTGAATAAAAACTGTATCTATTGGGGGCTCTAGTTCCCCATAACGGGATGCTAGGACAAATTCAGACCGAATTGGCAAAAGCTCCTCTTCTGTTAAAGTCCATTCCATACTGAGATCTTTAGTATAATCACCTCCTCCGAAAGCAAGTCGACGAACACGGGATGAGGCTTTAGCAATATCGCGTATTGCCACCGCACCTTTTGCCGTTTCGATTATTGGCATCAACTCAATACTACCTAGAGTTAAATCTCTTTCTCTCTCAAGATTACCTAAAAACCAATCNACAGATTTTAGATCAGCTGCACTTTCCAACTTCGGCAGAACAATCCCATCTAGGTTTTCAGAAACAATCGAATAAATGTCTCCAAAACAAAAATCTGTATCATATGCATTTATTCTTACAAAAACAGCACAATTCCTGGTTTGTTGAAGTCGCTTAGTTATCAAATGCCTAGTTTTTTCTTTTTCTGAAACAGCCACNGCGTCTTCTAAATCTAAGATGACAACATCAGAGCCCAAGCCAAGTGCTTTCTCAACGCGTCTTTCATGATTACCCGGCGCGAATAGGTAGGTTCGATTTGCGTGTTTTCTCATATAACCCCACTTTCTTTCAATGACTGTAGTTCGGAGTCAGAAAGCCCTAACTCCTCTCGGTATAAGTCCTTGTTGTGATCACCAAGCCCTGGGTCCANATTATCGATTGTTCCAGGTGTTTCTGAAAGAGTTGGAAAAACATTAGGAACGGCAACATCTCCCACGCCGGGCACCTTTAAATATTTAATAGCTTCCCTTNCTTTAATGTGCCCGTCCTCAAAAATATCAGCTATTGAATTTATTGAACCGGCCGGGACGCCATTTCTAGTAGAGACATCGATTATTTTTTCTCTAGGGAAGCTACGCGTCCATTTTTCAAGCGTGCCGGGACAGAAGTTCTCGCAGACAACATCTGCGGTTTTAATTAATTTTTTTAAAACTTCTGCTCCTTCTTTCTTGCTGNGATCAAGTGTTATAGATCGTTTGTTTCTTGCTTCGTTTAGCCATGCAGGAGACTGGTCCGGCAAATTCGTCCTGGCACCATATCGTCTCCAAGGATCGCCGCCATTTGGATGCTCCACTTTTATTACGTCCGCTCCAAAT
>NZVJ01000016.1 GCA_002701455.1 Rhodospirillaceae bacterium | reverse complement strand
GAAGCATCTCAAAGTCTTTCATTTAACTCTCCGAAAACATCAATATAATTTGTAAAACAGCAATATTTTCGAATTTATTATGTTTTTTATGTATATTCATAACTAACGCGCCCTGAAAATAATTATTTTATTCTATATCGCNATAAACGTAATATAATGACGTCNATCATTCTTATACTAGTTAAAACCTAATTTTTTGTCNGATTANTTAAGAAAAAATAGAACCAACATTTCATAAAAATGATGAAGGATCACGATAATGGCTCAAAATCAAGCTTTTAACACGAAAGCTTTCCAAAGCCTGCGTGAATGGATTGAACATCTCCAAAATTCAGACCGACTCGTTAGAGCAAAACCGGGTATTCCGCTCAAATATACTCTGGCTGCGGTGGCAAAAAAGCTGGATGGANAAAAAGCCGTTTTATTTCCAAATCCAGAGGGACATTCTATTTCAGTANTCTCTGGAATTGTGTCCAAGAGAGANTGGATAGCCGAAGCAATGGGTGTTTCTAATGGAATGCTTTTAGAGCANTTCCGGGAAGCTGTTTTGAANCCTATTCCCTGCGAAGAGGTGAAGCGCGCACCGGCACAGGAGGTTATACAAAAACATCCTATCGACATAGANAAAATTCTGCCAATCCCNACGCATAATGAACACGATAGCGGGGCCTATATCACGGCCGGTCTGGTCATTGCTCGGAATCCTGAAACAGGAAAGCAAAATGTTTCTATAAATCGACTGCAAATAAATGGCCCCGATAAATTAGGAATACTTATCCTGCCNCGTGACCTTAGTAAGTTTTATGAAATGGCCGAAGGAAAAAACGAACCCCTCCCCGTCTCTATCTGTATCGGTAGCGATCCAATGAGCCTTCTTGCNAGTCAAGCAATNCTGCCNTTAAACACNGANGAGCTGGAAGTAGCCGGGGGTCTATTGAAACAGCCTTTAAACGTGGCCAAAAGCATCACCAATGAAGTTCGTGTTCCTGCGTCCAGCGAAATAGTTATCGAGGGCAGGCTATTACCGGAAGTCAGGGAAATGGAAGGACCCTTCGGCGAGTTTCCCCAATACTACGGTCCTGCAGGAAATCGACAGGTAATTAAGATCGACGCTATTACACACCGCAAGCAACCTGTATTCCACACAATAGTACCCGCTGCTATGGAGCACCTATTATTAGGTGCTATCCCTCGTGAAGCATCAATTTTAACAGCCCTACAACGCCAATTCTCTAATGTAATAGATGTCCACTTATCCAGAGGCGGAGTTTGCCGATATCACCTTGCTGTAAAGGTTAAAAAGCGTTTAGAAGGCGAGCCAAAAAATATTATTATGGGCGGCTTTGCGAGCCATGCGGATGTAAAGAAGGTGATCGTAGTTGACGACGACGTGGATGTACATGATCCAACTGCNGTTGAGTGGGCAATAGCAACTCGTTTTCAAGCCTCGTCTGATACAGTTATCGTANGTGGAGCGCTGGGATCAAAACTTGACCCATCAGGGCAAGATGGTTTGGTCGATAAAATGGGNTTAGATGCAACAAAGCCCCTCAAGAGTGAACCATTNCGTTTTACAGTGGTTAGCATTCCGGGAGAAGAGGACGACGGGCTTGTGGAAAAATGGCTNGATTANANNGCGNAGCTCAACAAAAAAGCCGGAAACTTGTTTCCGGCTTTTCCGTGATTAGCCAAATTTTGGCTGTTATANANTATTCANTCGAGATAAGTAGGCTTCATGGCCTGCGCGTCACCCCAAATTTTGAAACCTTTTCTGAAGGCAAAGTAACTATCAGCAAATTCTTTAAATAGAGCATCTTTAGCTGATTCTTCCTTTACAACCTCGTTCCAGGCTTTTTCAAATACAGCGAGCTGCGAGTCCTTCCAGCGNTGNATTTTCACNCCATGCTTGTTTTGCATAGTTGCCATCGCACCAAACTGTTTGGAATCTGCATCGGCATGTGTGTAAATCACTTGCGTCATAGCAGCGCTCTGGATCATCTCCTGATATGCTTTTGGAAGCGCATCATATTTCGGCTTATTCATTAAATATTCTGAAACCGAAGCCTGCTGATGCCACCCAGGAAAATAGTTATTCTTCGCTATTTGATAGAAACCATATTTAATATCATTGGTCGGCATNGAATATTCGGTCGCGTCAATCACTCCTCTTTCCAAAGCTGGATAAATATCAGCTCCCGCGAGAAGTTGCGTGGACATGCCTATTTTAGACATAACCTTTGCACCAAGACCGAAGAAACGCATTTTCATACCTTTCAACTGCTCTAAATCTGTAATTGGTTTTTTAAACCAGCCAGACGTCTCGGGTCCGTGAGAAAATGCGTCCACCGCATAAAGATCNTGGGTTGCGTACACGCGATCACGAATGGCATTTCCGCCGCCAAACCANTTCCAAGAAAGGAATTCACTGAGCGCGGGACCAAACGGAACNGTGGTCATAAAAGATAATCCTGGATACTTGCCNGCATGATAGCCTGGAGTGGTCCAAGCTGACTCAATAGACCCTTTGGAGCATGCATCGAAGGTTTCCAAAGCGGGGACTAAGGCACCGGGNTCGAAAAANTTTATCTTAAATTTTCCCCCAGACATTGTATTGATACTATCAACAAACCTGACGCCAGATTCGCCAGCATTCGGCACGGAAGTACTCCATGCGCTTTGCATCTTCCACTTGACTTTTTTGGCAGCAATTGCGTCGCCAGCATTTGCAAAAGCAAAGGCACTTACGAATGCACTTACCGCCATCACTTTATAAACACTGTTTATAGTCATGACAGTCCTCCCAATAGCGCGATGGCCTAACGCCGTTCGTTATCCATGACGCGGACATAGAAATTTAATCAGAACAGAACGCCGAACACTATATTTNATCTCGCATATGCTTAGAATTAATCACATAGCTGATGTCATTGCTTATTCAAACGATCATTGCGCCTTTANGATTTAAAAGGCTATTGTACTTTGAAAAGAAACAAACACTATTTCTCAAATTAATTNTCAAAATGAGGTATACAACGTGTCTGANTCACCTGAAATACTGGTACTCAATGGGCCAAATCTAAACATGCTTGGGGTTCGCGAACCAGATATCTACGGCTATGAGACCCTGGCCGATATAGAAGATTTATGCAACGATCGAGCGCGCTCACTTGGTCTAACGATCGATTTTAGACAATCCAACTTTGAGGGTGAACTCGTTACCATCATCCAGAAATCGAGAGATACGACAGCAGGCATCATAATCAATGGGGCAGGTTATACTCACACATCGGTAGCCATATTAGATGCTTTAAGAATATCTGAATTACCAGTAATAGAGCTCCACTTATCGAACATTCACGCAAGGGAAGCATTTCGACACAAATCATATATTGCGCAGGCGGCGGCAGGCATAATTTGCGGTTTTGGTGCTCACGGCTATGTTCTGGCAATTGACGCCATGGCGCGACTCATTGAATGTGCAGACTAAGGAATTTTAATTTAGGAGAAACAAGTGTCACATGAGGTTGATAGCGATCTTGTCCGCAGACTCGCTGCGCTTTTAGAGGAAACAGGCCTTGGTGAATTAGAATATGCCACAAATGACTGGAAGATACGAGTGGCACGGCCAACCTCAACGCCAGCACCCCCACCAATACCAAAATTGACAAACACTGATTTANCGTCTTCNGAATCTGATATGGAAGAAGCAATTCCTAANTATCAAGATGNTCAAATTCTAAAATCNCCGATGGTTGGAACNGCTTACTTAACACCAGACCCTTCCTCACCTCCCTTTGTTAACATAGGAGATGCGGTTAAACAGGGAGATACGGTTATAATTATAGAGGCTATGAAAGTAATGAACCCTATCTCAGCCCACAAGTCAGGAATTGTTAAAGAAATTCTGGTCAAAGCCAGCGAACCCGTTGAATTTGATCAGTGGCTTTTGGTAATAGAATGACCCTATTAGACACTTCCCACGGCGCACCGCGTGCGACGAAAAATGTTTAAAAAAATAGTGATTGCCAACCGGGGCGATGTGGCTATACGGGTTCAAAGAGCTTGCCATGAGATGGGAATAAAAACCGTAGCCGTCCACTCAACCGCAGACTCTTCTGCAATGAATGTCAGACTAGCAGATGAAAGTGTCTGTATAGGACCACCAAAATCAAAAGATAGCTATTTAAATATCCCGGCCATCTTGTCGGCTGCATCCATATCAGGGGCAGATGCGATACATCCCGGCGTGGGTTTTCTTTCTGAAAACCCTGCTTTTGCTCAAATTGTTAGCGACCACGGACTCACATTTATTGGCCCAAAACCAGAGCATATCAAGGTGATGGGAGATAAAATTGAAGCAAAAAAAATGGCGTTAGAACTTGGCATTCCATGCGTCCCCGGTTCCGATGGTGCAATTAGGACAACAGATGAGGCCCTTCTTGTAGCCAAAGATATAGGTTTTCCTATAATCGTTAAAGCGGCAGCCGGGGGCGGCGGAAAAGGGATGCAAATCGCTTTTTCAGAAACTGAACTGTCAAATGCGATTAAATTGGCTCAATCGGAAGCCGAGGCCTCCTTTGGATCGGGAGAAGTATATATTGAACGCTACCTTTCAAACCCGCGGCATATTGAGATCCAAATAATTGGTGACAAGTTCGGTAATGTGGTGCATCTGGGCGAGCGAGATTGCTCGCTCCAACGGCGTCATCAAAAAATATTAGAAGAAACACCTTCTCCAGCACTTACTAAAAAAGTTCGAAACGATATTGGAGCATTAGCCGCAACAGCCATGAAAAAGTTTGGCTATGAAAGTTTAGGGACTATCGAGTTTTTGTATGAAAATGGTGAGTTTTACTTCATAGAAATGAATACACGTTTACAAGTAGAACACCCTATCACTGAGATGGTTACCGGTATTGATCTGGTTCAGAAACAAATTCAAATCAGCGCGGGAGAACCACTTGGCATTTCGCAGGATGAAGTGTCATTAAAAGGGCACTCGATTGAATGTCGCATTAATGCAGAGGATCCCGAAAACTTTATCCCATCCCCAGGAAAGATAGTCGACTACCATCCGCCGGGCGGTTTTGGTATCAGGATTGATTCGGGAATTTATGCTGGTTACGAAATTCCTCCTCATTACGATAGTTTGATTGCAAAATTAATAGTACACGGCCAGAATCGGGAGCAATGCCTCTCAAGGCTTCAGAGAGCATTGGATGAATTTGTGATTGGAAATATCAAGACGACTATTGCTTTGCATCAAAAACTACTTAGCACGAAAAATTTTATTGACGGAGAATATGACATTCACTGGCTTGAAAAGCATCTTTTAAAACAATAATAAAAATTGTGGTTAATTTCATATAACGTTCTATGACAAAAATTACCCCGGAATTATTGCTGCAAGCATACAAAATTGGCGTTTTTCCAATGGCCAATAATCAGGCAGATCCAACGATTGAGTTTTTTGATCCAGATCCTAGAGGAATCATTCCTCTGGAAGCGTTCCATGTGCCCCGAAGTCTGCGCAAACTTATTCGAAAAGGAGAGTTTTATGTCACTTATAACACTGCTTTTTCCAGTGTACTCTCAGCCTGTGCAAACATAACCGTCAACAGGCCAACTACATGGATTAACGAAGAAATAAAAGTACTATATCAAAAATTATTTGATATGGGCTACTGTCATAGTATTGAAGTCTGGTGTGATGACAACATAGTCGGAGGATTATATGGTGTATCGATTGGAGCGGCTTTTTTTGGTGAAAGCATGTTTTCGCTTAAACCCAATTCAAGCAAAATTGCTCTAGTTCATCTTGTAGCTTCCCTTAAACACAAGGGGTTCTTATTGTTGGATAGTCAATTTATCAATGAGCACCTTGTTCAATTTGGAGCAATCGGTATTCGGCGTGGCGATTACAAAAAACTTCTTGCCAGCGCGATAAATAAAACCGCAGAGTTTCCTGCCGAGCCTGGTGAACTGGATCAAGTTCTCGATCCAGTGCATCGTAGAACCCAAACGTCGTAAACAGGATGCTCCAAGCTATTAAGTGTTGGGCTAGATGCAAACATCCAGCCATTAAATAGGCTAGTTGGTTCTTCACCAATTTTCTTATCAAGAACTTCAACGTAGGCAGCACTTTCTGGCGGCTCTGTTGGTGGTCGTTTCCTGCAGGCACGTACTCTGATAACTAATGTTCCGAAGGTACCGCGCTCATCTATACTTAATTCAAATGTGGAGACGCGTGCTGTTGTTTTATCCAATCCCTGAAGAACTGCTTTATTAGTATCTAAAAAGACGCCTGTGTATGAGGAAGTATTTTGAGCAAAAACATCGGTAACCAGAAAGATATTCTTTAAGATTGAGGCAATAATAAAAAGAACGAAAATGTTATTTTCTGTTCCTCTGAATGTGTGTTTTAAAGATTGGATCAATTTGCTCTATCTTTATTGTTGCTGTCGGCCCCGGAATACATAAATTTCCCGAGCAACTGGAGCATGTCTACAGCGTCTTGAGTGAATTCTATTTCATTATTTGGCCCAAGGTAACCTTCCATCCCTCCTGGGATAAGCTCGACAAAACTTCCGCCTAAAAGGCCTTCACTTCCTATAGTTGCGGCTGTATCTGTCGGAAAGTTATATTTGCTATCAATGTCTAAAGAAACCCTAGCTTTGAAAGTCTCCGGGTTCAAAGATAGCCCAATTACTTTTCCCACGGGAATGCCGCCGACTCTAACGTCACTTCCCATTTTTATTGAACCTATATTATTGAATTCAGCAAAGAGTAAATACCCTGTTTCTCTTCCATAATCAGTAATTTTGGAAGCAAACACCACGAATATTATGGCTACAAATACAACTAGAGCACCAATAACTGTTTCAAGAGATCCACGACGCATATATAAGTCCCTAAAACAAAAAATTTTTAATGACCAATTTTTATTCCAGTCAGGTACCTACTTGACGCTACCCTACATAGTTTTTTAAGACGGCTCCCAAGATTCATAATCACCAGTAGCGCCGGATCTCTCGCCGCCTTTTGATAAATGGCCTGGCGGCCGATAAGAATATTTAGTCCCGGTTAAGTTGGGAAGGTGCGGTTTCTGCCATTCGAATTCCAAAACATCAGCACTAGCAGGCAGCTCTTCTAGATTATAATGAAGCCAAGCATGCCAACCTGGAGGAACCTTTGACGCCTCAGCCAAACCGTTATAAAGAACCCAACGCTTTAATTTTCCATTAGCTAGCTTCTTTGACTTATGTTCGTAATATCTGTTGCCAAATTGATCCGCTCCAACTTGGCGACCCCTTAACCAAGTGTAAAGATATGTACCAACGTCCATTTACGAAACCTTTATTATTGTTAGAAACACCAGCAATATGTCATTCAAATGACAATACGTCCAGTCACGCACAACAACTTGGGGCAAAAAGACCTTGAAACAGTATTTAACCAGCTCGCATTTTTATGCCGGATTTCTCTTCATGGCTGTTTCAGCAACGGCTTTTGGGTCTGCTCCTACCTTCGCAAAACTTGCATTTGACAACTTCATAACCCCAAGCTCGCTTCAGAGTTACCGCTTTTTGATCACGTTTGTCGTAATCCTTTCGGTAACAATTTTAGCAAAACAAAATACACGTCCGAGCTTTGCGCACCTGCCGCGTTTACTGATTCTAGCGCTGTCTACCGGACTTTCTTCTTTATGTTATATGACGTCAGTCAAGTATATTCCCGTTGCGGTTGCCAGTCTCACATTCTTTACATTTCCGCTTGTGGTGGCACCGATTTCACACATCATGGGAATTGATAAATTGAGCAGGATGAAAGTGCTTGCCATGATGATTGCGTTTTGCGGCCTGTGTTTACTTCTGGGTACAACTTACAGTTTAGAATGGATGGGTGTTTCGATGGCCTTTACTGCAGGTTTGTTTGTCGCCACCTCATTTATCGTATCAAAACAACTTACCGATGATTTGTCTCCGTTGACTATGGCCGTTTTTGCGACTGGACTGCCGTGTTTTGCTTACACAATATTCAGTCTATCNAGCGGAGANCTNACCCACCCACAAAATTTTTTAGGAAGTGTNGGCTTNGTNGCCAATTCAATGTGCCACGCTATTGGTCTTACATGCTGCTATGCTGCGATCGCTCGACTTGGCCCAATGCGGACAGCGGTTATGATGAATGTCGAACCGCTTATTAGCGTCTTGGCTGCTTATTTGGTCCTTGGCCAGACAATTACGATTGTCCAATCCGCGGGCATTATAGCTGTTATCTGGGGAATAGCCTTAATGAGCAGTACTAAAAGAGCATAACAAAGAAAGTCCGCCCATCGCTACTATATGTAGTAAAAGAAATATTATTACCCACAAAATGTATTGCTATTAAACGAATACATTGGCAGAATGGAGATTCTGGGCATTCAAATTAGTGTGAAGTCTGCGGCTAAAAAGATCAAGTTCGGGACCGAGGCACGAAGTAACACTGAACACCCCAGCAAATAGAAGTAAGTGAGTGCTTGAAAAACAGAAATAATTGTGAACAAAAGTAAAAATTTTCAAAGAAGAAATAAATAAAACCAAAATAATCGCTAACTAAAATATTGGATTAATAAAGATTTACCCTGGGATACGCCCCAAAAACAACAAATCAATATGCAATGAAGAAAAAAATTGAAACAGACAGTTGGAATGGAGAAAAGTTAGATGAAAATTAAAAGACGGTTCACAACAGTAGAAGGTGGACCATACGCAAAAATAGAATTCCATACTGTCACAAGTGAAATCCGCAACCCTGACGGCTCGACGGTGTTTAAAAACGACAGCGTAGAGGTACCAACAACATGGTCTCAAGTTGCTTCAGATATAATTGCGCAGAAATATTTTCGAAAAGCGGGCCTTCCCGTAAAAAGTAAACCGGTCGAGGAAGCTGACATTCCTAGCTGGCTCTGGCGTCAAGAGCCAGATACCGGCAACATGCATGGCCTGCCAAAAGATCAGAGAACAATGGGCGAGACGAGTTCTAAACAAGTTTTTCATAGGCTCGCGGGTACCTGGACCTATTGGGGCTGGAAGGGTGGATATTTCGACAGCGAAGAGGATGCAAGATCATATTATGACGAGATGACTTATATGCTCTGCCAGCAAATGGCCGCACCCAATTCACCNCAATGGTTTAATACAGGCCTTCACTGGGCATACGGTATNGACGGNCCAGCTCAAGGNCATTCTTACGTTGATTACCAAACAGGGAAACTAACACGCTCGAAATCAGCCTATGAACACCCACAGCCGCATGCATGNTTTATTCAAGGTGTTGACGATGATTTGGTGAATGAAGGCGGCATAATGGATCTNTGGGTCCGGGAAGCACGGCTCTTTAAATACGGGTCNGGNACGGGATCAAACTTCTCCAGGCTGAGAGGTTCAGGGGAATCACTATCTGGTGGCGGCAAATCATCGGGATTAATGAGTTTCTTAAAAATAGGAGACAGAGCCGCTGGAGCTATTAAGTCAGGCGGAACGACAAGGCGAGCCGCAAAAATGGTCACTGTAGACATAAATCACCCAGACATATCCGAATATATAGATTGGAAGGTTGTTGAAGAACAAAAAGTAGCCGCCCTAGTAGCTGGATCAAAGATAGCTAGTACACACATGACAGCAGTTATGAAAGCGTGTACCGACTGGGACGGGGCTGACAATTCAGCAAGGTTCAATCCAAAAGAAAATCGCACCCTGAAAAAGGCCATCATAGCAGCTCGAAAAGCTATGATACCGGAGAATTATATACAAAGAGTAATACAGTTCGCTGAGCAGGGTTACAATGAAATAGAGTTCAAAACCTACGATACAGATTGGGACTCCGAGGCCTACCTTACTGTTTCGGGACAGAATTCAAACAACTCCGTACGCGTGAGCAACGAATTCCTTGACGCCGTAGAACGAGGAGGAAAGTGGAATTTAATACAGAGGACAGATGGCGAAGTTTGCGAAACCCTAGAAGCGCGTGAACTTTGGGACAAGATTTCGCACGCTGCTTGGGCTTGTGCTGACCCAGGTTTACAATACGATACCACTATCAATGAATGGCATACGTGCCCCAAAGGCGGNCGAATAGACGCATCAAATCCATGTTCAGAATATATGTTCTTAGACGACACNGCCTGCAATCTGGCCTCAATGAATCTCATGAAGTTTAGAAGTGAACAGGGTGAGTTTAATATCGAAAACTTTGAACATGCAACTCGGTTATGGACGATTACACTTGAAATAGCCGTTATGATGGCGCAGTTCCCGTCCAAAGAAATAGCGGTTAGATCATACGATTATAGAACTCTAGGTCTTGGGTATGCGAACATAGGAGGCCTTCTTATGGCAGCAGGACATTCTTATGACAGCGACGAGGGCAGAGAAATCTGCGGTGCCATCACAGCAATTATGACGGGGGTGTCCTATGCAACCTCTGCAGAGATGGCAGGTGAGCTAGGACCGTTTCGCAAATATGAAGAGAACTCCAAAAATATGCTAAGGGTCATGGCAAACCACAGGAGAGCTGCTCACGGCGCAAAAGAGGGCTACGAAGGTTTAACTGTTCTNCCAGTCGCTCTGAATGAAAAAAAATGCCCAGACGCTAACCTGACAGAAGCNGCAAAAAGAGCTTGGGACAGGGCAGTGGATCTAGGAAAAAAACACGGCTATCGAAATGCCCAAGCAACAGTCATCGCACCTACAGGAACAATTGGACTTGTAATGGACTGCGACACGACTGGAATAGAGCCGGACTTTGCGATAGTAAAATTCAAGAAACTTGCNGGCGGCGGCTACTTTAAAATTATAAACCAAGTCGTGCCAGAGGCGCTTGAAAACCTAGGTTATAATGAAGAACAAATCGAAGACATTGTGAGCTATGCGGTGGGACATGGAACACTCCTTGGNTCTGATGGATTTTCTCAAGAAGACTTAATTGACAAAGGCTTTGGCAACGAGCAAATTGACGCGATAGAAAGTGCAATCANAAATACATTTGATATAAAATTTGCCTTCAATAAATGGACGCTTGGTGAAGACTTCTGCCTAAACGAATTAGGGTTTACAGATAGCCAATTAAATGATGTTTCTTTTGACATGCTGTCCGCTCTTGGGTTTTCTAAAAATCAAATAGAACAAACAAATATTTTTGTTTGCGGAGCAATGACACTTGAGGGAGCACCGCATCTCAAAAAGGACCACCTGCCCGTTTTTGATTGTGCTAACATATGCGGACGACTAGGCACTCGGTACCTTTCAGCAGCAAGTCATATCCATATGATGGCTGCTGCCCAGCCCTTCATTTCGGGTGCTATATCNAAGACTATTAATATGCCGAATAGCGCGACGGTGAAAGACTGCGCAGACGCATACATGTTGTCATGGAAACTAGGTATAAAGGCAAATGCTCTCTACCGGGATGGTTCAAAGCTGAGTCAGCCGTTGGCGTCTAGTCTTGTGGATGAAGAAGATTGGGACGAATTCATGGATGCCCCTGCTGCAGCCAAAGCGCCGGCTGTAGCCGAAAATATTGTTGANCGAGTTATTGAAAAAGTCGCCGAAGGACGGCAAAGGGCTAAACGGGCTAGGCTGCCGCATCGCAGAAAGGGGTACACACAGAAGGCCGTTGTAGGCGGTCATAAAGTTTATCTGCGCACTGGCGAATACGAGGACGGTAGCCTCGGCGAAATTTTCATAGACATGCATAAAGAAGGCGCGGCTTTCCGATCTCTGATGAATAGCTTTGCAATTGCCGTCTCGATAGGACTACAGTATGGCGTGCCATTAGANGAGTACGTCGACTCCTTTACATTCACGCGTTTTGAACCGTCAGGCATGGTCACCGGCAANGATGCTATCAAGATGGCTACTTCTATACTNGATTATCTTTTCAGAGAAGTAGCTATATCTTATCTGGACCGAGATGACTTAAGCCATGCTGAAAAAGATGACCTCNTNCCAGATACAATTGGGGAAGGCTCANATGAGTCACTCGANGTNGAGCAATTCAATAAAATAGCAAGTAGAGGCTACCTTCGAAATAACTTAATCGTTCTTAACGGCGGAATGAATGCGNCAACCGGGACTGACGGGGTTACTCCATCTGTTTCAGTAACAGAAAATGATCAACAAGCACAACAAGCAACAAACGTTCCAAACGGCAATGGGGCACAATCAAATAATGGCACCCTAGCAACCGCAAATAACGAAAGTGCGGCGAGCATCCATATAAGTGA
>NZVJ01000015.1 GCA_002701455.1 Rhodospirillaceae bacterium | reverse complement strand
CTAACTTTCGGGTGATGCTTCCGAAATTTGAATCCAAAGTATTTCCAAGTACAAACGACCATCCATTCCAAGAATATTTGAAACCAGGTGAATTTCCATGACAGACGAAGCCTGCATTTTAGTCGCTGATGATGACAAGGCTATCAGAACGGTACTAAATCAAGCGTTATCTCGACTTGGTTACGTTGTTAAGTCCACAGGTACGGCATCAAACCTGTGGCAATGGATTGAAGATGGAATCGGAGACTTGGTAATCACCGATGTTGTAATGCCTGATGATAATGGCCTAGATCTTCTTCCTAGAATTAGGGCAGCTCGTCCAAATCTCAAAGTAATAGTGATGAGCGCAAGAAATACGCTTATGACTGCTGTACAAGCAAACGAGCGAGGTGCCTTCGAATATCTTCCCAAGCCATTTGATCTTGAGGTTTTAAAACTAGTTGTCTGGAAAGCTCTTAACTCTGAAAATGAAAATAAACCAATCAAACGATTCAAGGATGCTAGAGAAGAGGAAACCGATACCCTACCGTTAATCGGACGTTCCGCAGCAATGCAGGAAATTTACAGGGTCATGGCCCGGCTCATGGGCACACAATTGACTGTTACCATCTCGGGAGAGTCGGGAACTGGGAAAGAACTCATAGCTCGTGCCCTACATGACTACGGAAAAAGGAGGGATGGCAAATTTGTAGCAATTAATATGGCGGCAATACCAAAGGAGTTAATAGAAAGCGAATTATTTGGACATGAGAAGGGAGCGTTTACAGGAGCTACGGCAAGAAGTTCTGGAAAATTTGAGGAAGCACAAGGCGGCACTTTATTTCTAGACGAAATTGGTGATATGCCCACAGAAGCACAGACACGGTTACTTCGCGTATTGCAGGAAGGCGAATATTCCACAGTCGGCGGAAGCCGAACCATTAAGGCTGACGTTCGTATCATTACAGCTACTCACAGAGACCTTAGACAGTTGATTCGTCAGGGACTTTTCCGAGAAGATCTCTACTACAGATTAAACGTTGTTCCTTTAAGAATACCAGCTTTGAGGGAACGTAGGGAGGATATTTCTGACCTTGTTTCGCATTTCTGTTTACAGGCCGCAGAGGGAGGTTTGGCGCATAAAGTAATTGATAGGGACGGCATGTCGTTACTCCAAGAGTATTCGTGGCCAGGAAATGTGCGGGAACTAGAGAACCTTATTAAGAGGTTATCGGTATTGTACGCGGAACAAACCATTACCAGGGAAACGATAGAAAAAGAATTGTTTTCAAATAGACAAGAAGCAGACAACTCCCAAATTAACAATAATGAGAGCCTATCAGAGTCAATAGAAAGGCATTTAACCAGTTATTTCGCGGCACACGAAAACACACTGCCAACACCTGGCCTGTACAACCGAATATTAAAAGAGTTAGAGAGACCGTTATTAGCTATCACATTGGACGCAACCCAAGGAAATCAATTAAGAGCGGCGGACCTTTTGGGGTTAAATCGTAATACCTTAAGAAAAAAACTGAGAGAATTAGACATTCCGATTATCAAAGGAATTAAATAAAATTTTTCTTGTTTTGGGATATTGGGTGAAAAACTAAAAGTTAAAAATTCACAATAAGAATGTAGTGTTCTTGGAAAAGTGGTAAGAATTTATGTATCGGTTCAATAACAATGGCCTATCATGAAGATTATGCCGTTATCTTGGTTAGATAAAATCAACTCATCAAGAAAAACTGTCGTTGTGCTTGCTGTTTTCGCACTTTTTTCGGGCATTGGCACTTACACTGTTTTTGCTAAAGCTGGAGCGACTGGGCCTAATCCAGATATTGTTTTAGGATTTATGTATTTAAATTTAGGCTTGTTGTTGATAATTGGTTTATTGGTCTCCAAACGCCTTTTCCGGATTTGGTCTCAACGCCGTCAAGGCTTAGCAGGATCGCAACTGCACACGCGATTAGTTATGTTATTCAGCGTGATTGCAGTAATCCCGACAATCGTTGTAGCCGTTTTCTCAGTTGTTCTATTTGATTTTGGGATAAGGTCTTGGTTTACAGAACGCATTGGGGCGGCGGTAGACGCCTCTCAGGCAGTTGCTGCTGCATATCTCGAAGAACATAGACAAAACATAACCGGTGATGCTTTAGCAATGGCCATTGACCTAAATCGACAAGCGCCTTTTCTAATGGCGCGCCCGAAGCAACTAATGAAATTTGTTCAGGCCCAGGCAGCTATTAGAAATTTAACAGAAGTTGTGGTATTTGAAACGAGTGGAAAGGTACTAGCAAAAACAGGCCTAAGTTTAACATTCGATTTTGAACCTTTTCCGGAAACTGCTTTCCAAAAAGCTAGAAATGGTGAAGTGGCAACCTTGACGAGTGAGGTAGATAGAGTAAGAGCAATTGTAAGGTTAGACAGTTTTGTAGACGCTTATCTTTACGTTGGCAGATTCGTCGACCCTGAAATTCTCTCTTATATTGACAACACAAAACAGGCAACGGCTGAATATAATTTGTTGCAAGGAAAACGAGTTGATGTGCAGATAACCTTTGCATTAATCTTTGCTATAGTTGCACTGTTATTACTTTTTTCCGCAATTTGGGTTGGATTAAATTTGGCTACACAGCTTGCCGATCCCGTTAGCCGGCTAATAACTGCCTCCGAGCAAATAAGCGAAGGTGATTTAAGTATAAGAATTTCTAATACAACCGATATTGGGGAATTCAGTTTGCTGAATAGCGCTTTCAACCGGATGACTCATCAGTTGGAAGTTCAGCGTGGAGATTTAATAGAGGCTCATAGAATTGAGGATGAGAGGAGACAGTTTACAGAAGCAGTTTTAGGTGGTGTGTCATCTGGGGTTATTGGACTAGACAAGGACGGTAATATCAATCTTCCAAATAAATCTGGTGCTCAACTTTTGGGATTGTCAGCTGACGAAATGATGAACAAACCCTTGCAATCCATTATACCCGAAATGGCAGACTTATTCGAAATGGCTAAACTTTCAAAAAAGGTCGATACCAATTATTTTGATCAAATCGAAGCATTAATTGAACTAATCCGCGATAATAGACAAATTACCCTCAGGACACGAATAACCGCCGAAGGAAATCAGGGNATTACCAACGGTTTTGTTGTAACTTTTGATGATATTNCAGAACTACAGTCTGCGCAAAGAACAGCGGCTTGGGCTGACGTTGCGCGACGTATAGCTCATGAAATTAAAAATCCACTTACCCCCATACAGTTATCGGCCGAANGGCTCAAACGGAAGTATTTATCGGCNATTTCAGAGGAAAGAGATCTATTTGTATCATTAACGGAGACGATAAGCCGTCAGGTGTCAGATATAGGTCGTATGGTGGACGAGTTTTCGTCATTCGCTCGTATGCCAGCCGCGAAATTGGCCCCCCACGACTTAAAATTAATTGTCAAAGCACAGGTCACTTTACAATCGGAAGCAAACAATAATGTTGAATTTAGTTTTAAAATACCTGAAGAACCGGTTGTGGTATTATGTGACGATCATCAGATAAGGCAAATGATTACTAATCTTATCCAAAATAGTATTGATTCAATAAATGCTAAAAGTGATGAACAAAATAATGTTAATGGATCAATCCAGATACAAATCTCAAAAAAATCAAACTTTTGCTACCTAGAAATTATCGATGACGGGATAGGTTTGCCAGCAGAAATCTCAAATCGGCTAACTGAACCTTACGTCACGACCCGGGAAAAAGGAACTGGGCTAGGACTAGCCATCGTAGCAAAAATTGTCGAAGATCATTCAGGTACATTTAAAATAGAAGATACTATTGTAAGTGGTTCTGGGGTTGTTGTTACTGTTAAAATCCCGCTCGTTGAAACCATATAATTTTCATATATTACCAGCTATAAGGATGTCCAGAAATGAGTAATGATATCTTGATTGTTGATGATGAATCCGACATCAGAACATTATTATGTGGAATTCTGGAAGATGAGGGTTATTTCACGCGAGAAGCAGCAAACTCAGAGCAAGCCTACGCCGAAATTAATGCAAGGTTGCCAAGTTTAGTTATACTAGATATTTGGCTTCATGGGAGTGAACAAGATGGTGTCGATATACTTAAATGGGTGAAAACAGTATATCCAAGCGTTCCAGTTATTATGATAAGTGGTCATGGTAATATAGAGACCGCGGTTAATTCTATAAAAGCTGGAGCGTACGAATTTATTGAAAAGCCCTTTCAGGCAGATAAATTAGTTTTATTAATAAAACGCGCACTTGAAGCAGAAGGTTTGAGACAAGAAAATCTAGAATTGCGAAAACGTGCAGGTTTCAATGAAGAGTTAATAGGTGACTCGCTATCAATCTCACAGCTAAAAGCTACTATCAACAAGGTTGCACCCGGAAATAGTCGTATTCTAATCACGGGGCCTCCCGGGGCTGGTAAGGAAATAGTTGCTCGCGCAATACATGCCAATTCGGGCAGGATAGATGCGCCCTTCATTGTTCTTAATTGTGCAACTATGAATCCGGATAGGTTGGAAGTTGAACTTTTTGGAATAAATCACCCGAGTAATAATGGACAGCCCGGCTCGGTAATTGGCGTTTTTGAACGAGCCCATACTGGGACACTTTTTCTGGATGAGATTTCTGATATGCCGATAGAAACACAGGGAAAAATCGTTCGGGTTCTTCAGGAACAAAAGTTTACAAGGGTTGGCGGAGACGTGGAGATTCACGTAAATGTAAGAGTGATTTCTTCAACTAACAAAAACTTACAAGAGGAGATTGCAGAAGGACGCTTAAGAGAGGATCTGTTTTATCGATTAAGTGTTGTACCTATGGAAGTACCTGCATTAAAACAAAGGCGAGAGGATATACCCACTTTAGCAAAATATTTTCTAGAAAAATCGACAGAGTCCGCAGGGATGCAAATAAAGAGTCTTTCGGATGAAGCAGTGGCAGTGCTCCAGGCTTATGATTGGCCTGGAAATGTTAGACAGTTAAAAAATATTATTGATTGGATTTTAATTATGTATCCAGACAATACTGAGGACAGGATTAGAGCAGATATGTTGCCGCCAGAACTGGTTACAGTAACACCTATCGATGCTAAACTTGAAAAAAATATGGATGTTCTAGGGATGTCATTAAGAGATGCTCGCGAACACTTTGAAAGAGAGTATTTGTTTGCACAGGTTAATAGGTTCGGTGGGAATATTTCGCAAACTGCAAATTTTATTGGTATGGAAAGATCTGCTTTGCATAGAAAGCTTAAAACGCTTCGTGTTTATCAAGAGGAGCGACCGGCAAAAACTGGTTGAAGATCAAAAATGAAAGTTGTTATCTGCGGTGCCGGTCTAGTAGGGACAAGTATCGCTAAACATTTAGCCGGCGAAAATAACGATGTTACTGTGGTTGACCAGGACTACAGTCTTGTCCGCCGAATTGGAGAAACCTTAGATGTCCGAAGCATTTTAGGACATGCTTCACAACCAGATGTTCTCGAACAAGCAGGAACTGCTGAAGCGGATATGTTAATAGCAGTCACATTTTCGGATGAGATAAATATGGTAGCTTGCCAGGTTGCCCATTCTCTATTTGAAGTTCCAACAAAAATCGCCAGGATCCGGCAACCAGGTTATTTAAAACCAATATGGGGAGATTTATTCAGTCGGGAAAATATGCCCATCGATGTTATTATTTCTCCAGAACGTGAGGTAGCAAGGGCGATCGGACGCAGGTTGCATGTCCCAGGAGGTTTTGATGTGGTCCCGATGGCAGAGGGACTAGTCAGTGTGGTTGGGGTACGGTGCACCGAAGAATGCCCCGTGATAAATACACCAATCAGGCAATTAACTCAGTTATTTCCAGATTTGAATATCGTCATTGTTGGAATTATAAGAAATGATAGTGGCATCATACCGAGATCGCACGAACATATGTTACCCGGTGATGATGTATATTTTATATGCGACTCCAACCACTTAAGTAGAGCGATGGCCGCTTTTGGTCATGAAGAGGAGGAGGGTAGAAGTGTAATTATTGCTGGCGGGGGTAATATAGGGCTAACCCTAGCCGAAGAAATTCAAGAGGATCACGCCGGTGTGAGAGCGAAGGTCATTGAATTTGGTGAAGAACGCGCAAAATCGGTTGCACAACAACTCAGCCAAACAATGGTGATTAACGGCGACGTGCTGGATATGGAAATTTTAGACGAAGCCAGCGCCGGAAACACGGAAACATTCGTTGCCGTGACCAACGATGACGAAGTGAATATAATTGGGTCTTTATTGGCTAAGAGAGCTGGTGTAAAGCGAACCATTGCTCTTGTAAATAAACATTCGTACATACAACTCATAAATACACTGGGTATTGATGCAGTAGTGAATCCTAGAATGATAACTGTCTCGTCTATATTACAGCATGTGCGACGAGGCAGAATAAAAGGAATTTACTCGGTTAGAGAGGATTTTGGGGAAGTTATTGAGGCCGAAGCACTTGAAACTTCGTCACTTGTCGGTAAATCAATAAGGGAAGCTGGATTACCTAACGGTGTCAAAATTGGTGCGATAATAAGACAGGATCACGTTATAGCGCCAAAGGGAGACACGGTTATTGAGAAGAACGACACAATAGTTTTATTTACAACTTATGAAGCTGTAAAAGAGGTTGAAAAATTATTTGCGGTAAGAGTCGATTTTTTCTAACTAAGAATTAGCCAAGTAAACTAAAGGAAATTATATGTCCCGCGTGTCTTACGTAAATGGTCGTTACTACCCCCACTCTAAAGTTAGTGTTCATGTTGAAGACCGCGGTTATCAGTTTGCAGATGGTGTTTACGAAGTTATTCTTATTAAAAATCGCTATCTGGTAGATGAAGAGCCACATCTAGATCGTTTAGACCGGTCATTACAGGCACTAGAGATAGATTGGCCCATGAAGCAAGCATCGCTAAAACATGTCATTAAAGAAATTATAAATAAAAATAAGCTCAAAGACGGTATTGTGTACATTCAAATCACTCGGGGTGTTGCGAAACGCGACCATGGTTTTCCTAAGAAATCCAAGCCAACCCTTGTAATAACTGCGCGCCCGCTCTTGATGCCACATTTGAATACAAACAATAAGGGGGCTAAGGTAATAACCATACCGGATATTAGGTGGAAACGTTGCGATATAAAATCAGTTTCTCTTCTCCCGAACGTACTTGGTAAACAAGCTGCTAGAGAGCAGGGGGCGCAAGAGGCTTGGCAATTTGACGAAGAGGGGTTTGTAACAGAAGGAACATCAACGAACGCCTGGATGCTCGATACGGATAACAACCTGATAACAAGATATTTAGATGAGGCAATTTTAAGCGGTGTCACGAGGTTAACAATCATCGATATCGCGAAAAAAGAGGGCATCAAAATCGTTGAACGGCCTTTCACTGTGGACGAAGCAAAAAAAAGTAAGGAGGCGTTTTTTACTTCTTCAACCTCATTTTTAACTCCTGTTGTACAAATAGACGATGTTATAATAGGAAACGGGGCGCCTGGTTTGTTGACTACGAAATTGCTCGCCTCATATTTAAGGTACGTAGACTGTCCTAAATCCAACACTTTAATTAGCTAAAGTTTTAAGCCAAATGTTTCCGGAAGCATTTATATTCGACTGGGATAGTACATTAGTAGATAACTGGAAGAGTATAGCCAAAGCATTGAATGAGACCCTAATTGAAATGGGAAAGGACCCTTGGACTGAATCCGAGATACGACAAAACTCTAAACGCTCTGCTCGTGAGGCGTTCCCTGAAATATTTGGTGACGATTGGAAGACAGCACTAAGTTTTTTTTACGAAGCTTTTGAAAAAAATCACTTAATTGGGATCACTCCATTACCTGGAGCGAAAGATTTACTAGAATTTCTTCGGAAGCGAAAAATATATTCGGGAATTATTTCCAATAAGAATGGCTCGTTTTTAAGAAAAGAAATTCAAAAACTTGGCTGGGAAAAGTATTTCAAAAACGTATTAGGTGCAACTGATTTAGATTTTGATAAGCCCTCTAAGGCCATTGTAGATGCTCTTTTCCAACCAAGTAACATAAATCCAAGTAAGCTTGTTTGGTTTGTTGGCGATGCGGTTGTTGATCTAGAGTGTGCACATCTGGCAAACTGCACACCAATTTTAGTCAAAACAGGTTCGATAACAAAGGAAGAACTAATTCAATGGCCTCCTGCAAAAACCTTTTCATCTTGTGTAGAACTTGAATCATTTTTAAACGATCTGGAAAATAAGACCGAAGGAGGTAAGGACAAATGATCCTTTAATAGAGACTCGGTTTTTTAATATTTTTTTAATCAAAATCAATATGCGTTACTTAAAACAAATTTAAAAAAAACGATGGTTAAATGAGCAATTATTCAGAGTTTAGCATTAAAAACGTACCCACCATCGTTCTTCATCCGAATCTTGACAAAATAAAATGGCCTGCATCTCAGTCACCAAGTGACGAGCGGTTAACATCTTCTCAGCTAGAGGAAATAGTTGGACTGGCCAACGCAATAAAGCTGGACGTAAATTCGTCAGAAATAATTAATCTATCGAAAATAAATACGGCAAATTTCTTTGGTAGCGGAACACGAGAAAGGATAAAAGATTATATTATTTCAAGGAAGATACAATTAGCAGTTATAAACACTCAGTTATCCGCCATTCAGCAACGAAATTTAGAATTACACTGGCGGTGCAAGGTTATAGATAGAACAGGTTTAATTATAGAAATATTTGGTGCTAGAGCTCGGACACATGAGGGTGGTTTACAGGTGGAATTAGCATCTCTTTCGTTTCAACGAAGTCGATTGGTGAGATCCTGGACGCATCTTGAGCGTCAGCGAGGAGGGNGAGGTTTCCTCGGAGGGCCTGGTGAAAGGCAAATAGAGCTAGATAGACGTCAAATAGATATAGCTATTGAGCAACTTCAAAAGCAATTGAAGAAAGTAAGGACAACCCGGCAGCTTCACCGATCCTCTAGAAAACGGGTGCCATACCCCATTGTGGCGCTGGTCGGCTACACAAACGCCGGGAAATCAACCCTATTCAACAAACTGAGCGGCGCTAATGTGACAACTGAAGATATGCTGTTTGCTACTTTGGACCCTACTATGCGTAAAATAGTTTTGCCGTCCGGAAAATCCATTATNCTCTCAGACACTGTTGGTTTTATATCCGACCTTCCAACTCACTTAATTGAAGCATTTAAGTCTACTTTAGAAGAAGTNCAATCCGCAGATNTGCTATTACACGTTCGGGATCTTAGTCATCAAGATACCGAAAAACAAAAAAAAGATGTACTTTCGATCNTAGCTGATTTGGGAATTTCAAAACANGAAGGTAGATTAAGGATTGTCGATGTTTTCAACAAGATCGATCTTTTAGCTTCAGAAAGCCCGCCTACCGCTCTTGATGCCGCCGATAAAAATCTAAAAATTTCTGCACTAACTGGATACGGTTGCGACGAACTTTTAGTTAAAATTGATNGTATTTTATCNGAAGATGAAGCAATTCATAGTTTTGCATTAGCTACAACAGATGGCGCCGCTATCGCTTGGTTACATGAGAATGGTAACGTAAGATCTACAGAAACAACTGATGAAAAAACTTTCATAGAAGTAGTTTTATCAGAAAAAAATGCTAATAAGTTTTACAAAAATTTCATCGTTTATTCCTAACTCTGATAAAAAACCATCTCAATACGGTTAAAACACCGGTATCGTAAATTTTTTTACATTTTTTCTGGCACTCTCTTGAATAGAGTGCTAACAAACCTGCTCATTTTAGATAGAAAAATTTTTGGGAGCTATAAATGGCATTTCGCCCTTTACACGATAGAGTAGTAGTCCAAGCTTTGGACAGTGAGTCAAAAACGGCCGGTGGAATAATTATTCCGGATACAGCTAAAGAAAAACCAAGCCAAGGAAAAGTTATTTCTGTTGGTCCAGGAGCACGGGATAACGATGGTAAAATTGTTCCTATAGATTTGAAAAAAGGTGACACGGTACTATATGGAAAGTACTCCGGAACCGAAGTAAAAATCGACGGGAAAGACCTTCTTATCATGCGTGAAACAGACGTGATGGGAATTATAGAATAGCTCAAGCAAACAAGATTTAACCTTTTCTCATAATTTAATTCTTTTTATATAAGGAGACCCGGCTATGGCAGCCAAGGACGTGAAATTTGAAACCGATGCTAGAAACCGAATGTTACGAGGGGTAGATACTCTCGCGGATGCAGTTAAAGTTACGCTAGGGCCAAAAGGTCGAAACGTTGTTCTAGATAAATCTTTTGGTGCTCCTCGAATCACAAAAGACGGCGTATCAGTTGCAAAGGAAATTGAACTATCCGATAAATTTGAAAATATGGGCGCTCAGATGCTGAAGGAAGTAGCTTCAAAGACATCAGATGTTGCAGGAGATGGAACTACGACGGCTACCGTATTAGCACAAGCAATTGTGCGAGGGGGTGTGCGTGCAGTCGCTGCTGGTATGAACCCAATGGATTTAAAGCGCGGAATTGACCTCGCGGCAAAAGCAGTGATTGCTGATGTTGAAAAACAATCTAAGAAAATTAAAACATCCTCTGAGATCGCCCAAGTTGGGACGGTGTCTGCTAACGGTGAGTCTGAAATAGGCTCGATGATAGCTGAGGCCATGCAGCGTGTAGGTAATGAAGGCGTAATAACCGTAGAAGAGGCAAAAACGCTTGAAACTGAGTTAGATGTGGTTGAGGGAATGCAATTCGATAGAGGATATCTCTCTCCTTATTTCATCACAAATGCAGAAAAAATGATTTGTGAACTGGAAAACCCTTATATCCTAATTCATGAAAAGAAACTCACAAGCTTGCAACCTATGCTGCCAATTTTGGAAGCGACAGCTAAGTCTGGAAGGCCACTACTTATTATCGCTGAGGATGTAGAAGGCGAGGCCCTTGCTACCCTTGTAGTAAATAAACTTAGAGGCGGGTTGAAAGTTTCGGCTGTAAAGGCGCCCGGTTTTGGAGACCGTAGAAAGGCAATGCTCGAAGATATCGCAATTCTTACAAATGGCACGATGATTTCAGAAGATCTAGGCATAGAACTAGAAACTGTTTCGCTAGATATGCTGGGATCTGCAAAGCGAGTTTCGATCACTAAGGAAGAAAGCACAGTCGTAGCGGGTGCNGGCAAAAAGAAGGATATCGATGGAAGATGCAACCAAATCCGCGCTCAAATCGAGGAAACAACATCTGACTACGATCGAGAAAAGTTGCAAGAACGCTTGGCAAAGCTATCCGGTGGAGTCGGTGTAATACGCGTTGGCGGTGGAACGGAAGTTGAAGTTAAGGAGCGAAAAGATCGTGTTGATGATGCTCTTAACGCAACTCGTGCCGCGGTTGAGGAAGGCATTGTCGCCGGGGGTGGAACAGCATTACTTCTAGCTGGCAGAGCACTCAAGAATCTTAAGCCAAAAAATGACGACCAGAGAGTTGGAATTGATATTGTCAGCCGAGCGATACAAGCACCGGTCCGACAAATTGCTGAAAATGCTGGTGCAGACGGTTCAGTAATTGTGGGGAAATTAATAGAAGGCAAAAATTCTAAGATTGGTTTTGATGCTCAAACTCACAAATATGTTGATATGGTGAACTCCGGCATAATGGATCCGACCAAGGTTGTGCGTACTGCTATGCAAGATGCTTCTTCAATTGGCGGACTTTTAATCACAACTGAAGCCATGGTTGCTGACGCACCAGAAGATAAGCCTGCCGCTCCGATGCCAGATATGGGCGGTATGGGCGGTATGGGTGGCATGGGCGGTATGGGAGACATGGGCTTCTAGAACGCCACACCACGACGTAAACTTTTGGGGCCGCTTAAAGCGGCCCCATTTTTCATGGTGACCTACTAATGACAAATTTGATCGATAAGGTCGTCGCGGTTATCAAAGAAACATCAGACGAGATAATTTTACCACGCTTTAATGCATTAACCGCTGCGGAAATAGAAGAAAAAACGGGNCCAGGCGATTTGGTAACTATTGCTGATGTCGAAGCGGAAAACAAACTGACTGCTGCTTTGAAACAATTAGTTTATGGGTCGACAGTGGTAGGGGAAGAGTCCTCATCCAAAAACCCTACAATAATCAACTTATTATCGGGTGAGGCTCCGGTCTGGGTCATCGACCCAATAGACGGAACAAAGAATTTCACAAAAGGTAATCAGAATTTCTGTACAATGGTCTGTCTAGTGTCGCACAATAAAACTCTATTGGCTGTTATCTTCGATCAGTTGAATGATAGATATATAGCAGCGGAAGAGGGAGGGGGCGCTTGGTTACATTATCTTCAAGATATATCAGCTGAAAAATTAAAAGTTATGGAACCTGTTCGATTAGACCGTATGTCGGGCTACCTCAGCCTAGGTGGCTTCAGAGATAGAGCCACAAGAGATGAAATGAGGCATTTAGCTGCCGATATTTTCAAAAGCTATGATAATCTGGGATGTTCTGGCCATGAATATTTCCGTTTAGTAACTGATGAAAAACATTTTAATATCAACTACCGAACCTACCCTTGGGATCACTTGCCGGGTTGTTTAATTCATTCGGAAGCGGGGGGATATCAGGCAAGTTTTGATGGTAAGAGCTACCTTCCAACGGAGCTTACAAAAGGTCTTATTGCTGTGCCAAACAAACTGGTTTGGGAAGAAATCCGAAAGCACTTTCTTCAAAGCTACCTAACATAGCGGATTATAAATCTAACATTAATTCCATAGATTGTATCGCGGCGCGTGAAGCTCCTTTACCTAAATTATCTAGAGTGGCGGTTAGAAGGCACTGTGTTTCTTCTTTATTAAAGAAAACATCGATTTCCAGCATGTTGGAATGGTTCAGTTTTTCAGGATTAAGTTCAACTGGTGACTGGGTAGTATCTAACGGGTTAACTGTGATAAACTCACTATCCTCATAATGCTTTGCCAANACATCATGAATTCTCTTTGGACTAATAACAGTATTTAGATTTTCCCTTAAACAAATTGGAACTTGGACTAACATCCCCTGCATATATCTCGCNACTGATGGGGAAAAAAGTGGCGGATTATCAAGTCCTATATATTGTTGCATTTCTGGAAGATGTTTGTGTTTTAGAGAGGTACCGTAAAGATAGAAGGCGGGAGCACTATTTCCCCCCGACTCAAACCTTTTAATGAGAGACTTTCCTCCGCCTGAGTAGCCGGAAACGGCATTTATAACTAGAGGATAAGAACTCGGAAGAAGTGAGTTTTCAATCAAAGGCCTAACTAAGGAAATAGCACCCGTGGGATAGCAACCTGGATTGGCAACTCTTTTTGCACTTTTAATTAATTCCGCTTGTCCGTTTGTCATTTCCGGAAAACCATAAACCCAGTTCGGGGAAACTCTATGAGCAGTTGATGTGTCAATTACTTTAACATCGGGATTGTCTATTAAACTAACCGCCTCTCGTGCAGCTTCATCCGGTAGGCAAAGAACTGCAAGATCACACGAGTTTAGGGCATCTTTTTTGGAATTATTGTTCTTCCTTTCAGACTCGCCAAGGCTGATAAATGATAAGTCAGTGCGCATCGACAGTAACTCACGTATCAATAGTCCAGTTGTTCCAGCCTCACCGTCAATAAATATGCTTGCACTCATCTGTTTTTGCTTTTTTCTGAGGTATTAATTCATAAATAAATAATTACTACTAGATTCAACAATCGATTATTTTTGCTCGTTCCCATCGATCCTCAAGATCGGAAAATTCTGCTTGCTCCGGCTTTAGGTTTAATTCCTCTTTTAGCAATTTCTCTACAATTTTAAAGCGTTTGGAGAATTTTCTATTGGCTTTGTAAAGAGCCGTTTCTGGGTCAATTTTTATGTGTCTGGCTATATTAACGCAAGTGAATAAAATATCTCCCAATTCTTCTTCAACNCGCNTGCTACCGGAAGCATCGGTNNTTGTTAANACTTCTTTTAATTCTANNACTTCTTCATCAAGTTTTTCTAAAACTGTCCCTACGTCTTCCCAGTCGAATCCCACTCTTGCTGCCCTTTTTTGTAATTTTTGAGCCCGAAGAAGAGCCGGGTATGCCAAACTAACTCCGTCTAATGCACTTTCTTCAATTGAACTGGTTTTTAGGCTTTTTTGACGCTCCTTGGCTTTTAAATACTCCCAGGAGGATAACTGTTCCTCAGCGTTTTTAATTTTAGCATCTCCAAAAACATGGGGGTGTCTATCAATCATTTTTTTACAAATACTATCAATCACTTCATCAAACGCAAAAAGTTTTGCTTCTTTAGCTATCTGCGAATGGAAGACAACCTGCAGCAACAAATCGCCCAATTCTTCTTTAAGGTTTTCATAATCACCATTTGTAATTGCTTCTTGGACCTCGTAAGCCTCTTCGATAGTGTAGGGAGCGATCGATTCAAAGTTTTGTTCCACGTCCCAAGGGCATCCATCTTCTGGATGGCGTAATTGCGACATTATCTGTAATAAGTTATCTATAGACATTTATAAACTACCATCAAAGAAAAGTCGTATAATATATATTATGGGAAATTAAAGCACAATATAAACTTATCATTTAAGTTCAATCCTTGCTGCGGGGCAATTACCACTTTTATCAATAATAGCAACAAATCCAGTGCTTAAGGTGGCGTCATTAAAGTTTTTGCTAAACCGAATCAACTGGTCATCGGTCCTTAATAGAACATTATGTTTATCGCATAACAATCTTAGTTCCTTCAAAAAGGTTTTTGCTTCATCTCTTGTTAAAACGTTTTTTGCGTGATCTTTTGCGATCTGCTCAAGAAACTCTTTTTCCATTTAATCCCTCCCCAATCCAGCTCATACTTCGATTTTAAGACCATCATAAGCGGGTTCAACACCCTTAGGTAGTTCTTGTAAAAGTAAATCGTAGTCTAATTCATTTGTCATATGCGTTAAGTAACAACGTTTTGGTTTCACAGCATCAATCCATTCAAGTGTTCGTGCGACATGGGAATGCGCCAATGAAGCTTGCCACCTTAAACAATCCACTATCCAAAGATCTATTCCTTGAAGAGCTTCGAGTTGTTCATTATTCATATGGGAAACGTCAGTTGAATAAGCTACTCGTCCATCGAATAAAAAACCTAAGCTTTCTCCACTAACCCCATGGTGCTGTTTTATCGGCCTTACTGCAAGCCCGCCAAGCGAGAATTCTCGACTTGGCAATGTGTTTGCTGATAATGGAACCTTAAAATATGGCGGGCTCTCGGGTGCTTTTTTAAACATATAATCAAACCTCGATTCAAGTAATCTAAGTGTCTTTGTATCACCATAAACATCAATAGGTTTTCTCATTCTCCAAAACATTGGACGCAAATCGTCTAAGCCATGCGTATGGTCCGCATGGCCGTGGGTAAACAATACCGCATCAACGCGCTGTACATTAGCATCAAGAAGCTGCTCTCTTAAGTCAGGCGAGGTATCAATTAAAATAACAAAGTCGTTTATTTCAACTAAAAGTGAACACCTCCGGCGCCTATTTTTTGAATTTTTTGGATTACAATTTCCCCAGTTATTTCCCAAACTTGGAACCCCAATTGACGACCCACAACCGAGAATAGTTACTAAAATTTTTCCCAATTTATACA
>NZVJ01000014.1 GCA_002701455.1 Rhodospirillaceae bacterium | reverse complement strand
GTTTTTAGCGGAAATCGGGAGATATGTAAAACTCAATTTGGGGATATCAAACTATGAGTTTGGAAGAACATAGGGGAGCAAAAAATAACGGGCCGAGGGCTCCCTACACAAAGCCGACCGATATTTCAGATCCAGACTATTTTCATAAGGTTGTAGATTGTCAATGGGCTTGCCCTGCTCATACCCCAGTTCCCGAATACATAAGGATGATCGCGCAGCGGCAGTACACAGAGGCATATATGGTAAATTGGGAATCAAATGTATTCCCCGGAATTTTGGGCAGGACTTGCGATAGGCCATGTGAGCCGGCTTGCCGAAGGGGGAGAATTGAAGAAAAACCAGTTGCTATTTGTCGCTTAAAGCGCGTTGCGGCAGACAACAGGGGTGACATTGAGCACCTTATGCCGGAAATAGGGCCCAAGAACGGCAAGAGAGTGGCTTGCATCGGCGGTGGACCAGCCTCTCTCACAGTAGCTCGTGATTTGGCCCCTCTGGGCTACCACGTAGTTGTTTTTGACAGAGACGGTGCTGGGGGAGGGATGATGCGTAGCCAAATTCCAGCCTTCAGATTGCCTGAAGCAGTTTTGAATGAAGAAGTTGATAGAATTATAGATTTTGGTGTAGAGACGCGATTTAACCACGAAGTTACAAGCCTCAAAGAAGTTCTTAATGATGACTTTGATGCGATTTTTGTTGGTACAGGCGCCCCGCGAGGCCGCGATCTTAATATTCCAGGGAGAGAAGAGGTCGCTGATAACTTCCATATAGGGATCGACTGGCTGATGAGTGTAGCTTTTGGCCACACTTCTAAAATCGGAAAACGTGTCGTGGTGCTGGGAGGCGGTAATACTGCAATGGATTGTTGCAGAACGGCAAAGCGTTTAGGGGGCGAAGACGTGAAAGTGATTGTGCGTAGTCCGTTTGATACAATGAAAGCGTCGCCTTGGGAAATAGAAGATGCCCAAAATGAGGATGTCGAAATTCTAAATAATCATGTTCCACAAAAATTTCTGATCGAAGACGGAAAACTGGCTGCGGTAGTTTTCGAAAAAGTGAGTCCGGAAATCGATGCTGAGGGAAGACGCAAAATGGTTCCAACCGGTGAGGAGCCCGTCGTGGTTCCGTGCGACGATGTATTGTGCGCAATTGGCCAGGAAAACCATTTCCCTTGGATTGAGAGAGATATTGGTTTGGAGTTTGGCGAATGGGATATGCCCGTTGTTGATAAAGAGACATTTCAATCTACCAACCCTAAAGTGTTTTTTGGCGGCGATGCGGCATTTGGTCCAGAAAATATAATTTGGGCTGTGGCTCACGGCCACCAGGCTGCTATTTCGATAGATAGCTTCTGTCAACAAAAGGATGTGCGGGATAGACCTCCGCCTGAAGTGACACTAGTCAGTCAGAAGATGGGAATGCATGAATGGTCTTACCACAACGATATTTCAAACGATGAACGGTACCTGGTGCCCCACGCCGATAAAAACTTTACACTCAAGGATATAAAAATGGAGGTTGAGCTCGGGTTTGATGAGCAGCTTGCGTTCGACGAAGCCATGAGATGTTTAAACTGCGACGTTCAAACTGTTTTTGAAGACGTAAAATGTATAGAGTGCGACGCTTGCGTAGATGTTTGCCCAGTCGATTGTATAAATTTTATAGAAAACTCGCCCGAAGCAGATTTAAGACAAAACTTGAGAGTGCCTGCCAATGACATGGAGCAAAGCCTTTATGTCTCCGATATTTTGCCCACGGGACGGTCGATGATTAAAGATGAGGATGTATGCCTGCACTGTGGTCTTTGCGCGGAAAGATGCCCTACCGCTGCGTGGGATATGCAGCAGTTTCTTTATAAAGAAGGACAAGCTAAAAACCAGCAGGTTGCAAAATGAAGGTAAATGACTTCGTTATCAAATTCGCTAACGTAAACGGGTCAGGTTCTGCCAGTGCCAATTCTTTGTTTGCAAAGGCGGTGTTTCGTATGGGAGTACCCGTAGCACCTAAAAACATTTTCCCGTCAAATATACAAGGATTGCCCACATGGTTTGAAGTTCGCGTAAATGGGAACGGGTACCTTGGGCGCCGGGAAGGTATAGATCTGATGGTGGCAATGAATCCTCAGAGCTGGGCAGACGACTTGGCCTCTATAGTTCCTGGCGGATATCTTCTTTATGATAGTACGTTTATACGTGAAATTGAGCGCGACGATATAAAGACGATTGGGGTTCCCTTAACAAAACTGTGTAACGAGAGGTTTACTGTTCCACGAGAGCGGCAATTGTTTAAGAATGTTGCGTACGTAGGTGCGCTGACGGCGCTTTTGGATATGGACTTTGAAGTTGTTAAAGGCATGGTTAGTGAACAATTCAAGGGAAAAGAAAAGTTAATAGAACCAAATATTGATGCACTCGAACTCGGTAGGCAATATTCACTTCAGCACTTTGACTGCCCTCTTGATGTGAGGGTGGAGACTTCTGACGCTGTTGGTAATCAGATTTTAATGGAAGGCAATGCTGCGGTAGGGCTAGGATGTGTTTATGCTGGTGTTACAGTCGCCGCTTGGTATCCAATCACTCCTTCTACCTCGGTTGCTGAGGCGTTCGATATGTACTGCCATAAACTTAGAGTAGAAAAAGAGACTGGTAGAAAGAAATTTGCTGTTATCCAAGCAGAAGATGAACTGGCTGCAATTGGTATGGTTATTGGTGCCAATTGGAATGGTGCTCGAGCGTTTACCGCGACTAGTGGACCCGGAATATCTTTAATGAGTGAATTTTTAGGTTTAGCTTACTTTGCCGAAGTTCCGTCCGTTTTAGTCAATATCCAAAGAGGCGGTCCGTCCACTGGAATGCCAACACGAACGCAGCAGTCAGATATAACAGCATGCGCATATGCCAGCCATGGCGATACAAAGCACGTCCTTATTTTCCCATCTAATCCTTCCGAATGCTTTGAGTTCACAATAGAAGCATTTGATCTAGCAGAACGTCTTCAGACGCCGGTCATTATGATGAGCGATTTAGATTTGGGTATGAATGAATGGACCACAAGCGCATTAAAAATTGATGAATCGCGACAGTGGGATAGGGGCAAGGTTCTAGACGCAGAGGAGTTGGAGAAAGTTGAGCAATTTGGTCGATACCTGGATGTAGACGGGGACGGTATTCCGTATAGAACATATCCGGGAACACATCCGGAAAAGGGAGCGTTCTTTACTCGAGGAACTTCACATAATGAGTACGCAGGTTATACAGAGGATGGCAGCGTCAACGTTCGTATTATGGAGCGTCTGTTGAAAAAGTTTAATACCGCAAAAGAACTTGTGCCTCAGCCGGTATTTGGGCAGAAAAAACAGTCTTCGACTTTAGGGCTGGTCTATTTTGGTACAACAGATATAGCTATTCCCGAGACAATGGGTCTTCTCAAAGAAAAAGAAATTCGATTGGATACCATGCGGATCCGGGCTTTTCCATTTTGTAACGAGGTTGAGAAATTCATAAACGACCATGAGCAAGTTTTTCTAGTTGAACAGAATAGAGACGGGCAGATGCGGTCACTGTTGATAACTGAGTGTGAAATTAATCCAGCTAAAATTGTTCCAATTCTAAATTATGACGGTTTTCCAATAACCGCAAAATCCATAGTCGATATGATTTCGAAGTATTTAGGTGAAACGAAAACTAAGGTAGAAGCAGGCAATTTTGCTGCTGAGTAGTAGGTTCGCAGTTAAACGGGGTATATCTCATGAGCTATTTAGCTAAACCAAAATTTCATCACCCAAAATTGCCGCGTAATGACTTAGGGCTAACGCGTCGGGATTATGAGGGGTCAATGTCGACATTATGCGCTGGCTGTGGGCATGACTCTGTGAGTGCGGCGATTGTTGAAGCCTGTTTTGAGCTAAATCTGCCCGCACATAAGGTAGCCAAAATGTCCGGTATTGGCTGCTCTTCAAAGACACCGACTTACTTTTTATCGAAAAGCCATGGGTTTAACTCTGTGCATGGCAGGATGCCGTCGATCGCTACTGGTGCGAACGTTGCTAATAATGAATTGAAATACATCGGCGTATCAGGTGACGGTGATACGGCTTCCATTGGATTTGGTCAATTTGCCCATGCAGTGAGAAGGCAGGTCGACATGCTGTATATTGTTGAAAATAATGGAACTTATGGGCTGACAAAAGGGCAGTTTTCAGCAACTAACGATAGAGAATCGGTTGGCCGCAAGGGACAGGAAAATGCATTCGAATGTATAGATTTGGCGGCAATGGCAATCCAGCTGGGTGCAAGCTTTGTAGGGCGGGGGTTTTCTGGGGATAAAGAGCAGCTTGTCCCAATGCTTAAAGCAGCTATCTCTCACAAGGGATTTGCATTTATCGACGTACTCTCNCCCTGCGTAACGTTTAATAACCATGTAGGTTCAACCAAAAGTTTTGAGTTTGTTCGAGATAATGAACACTCAGTTACTTCAACAGATTATGTTCCCGAGAGGGAAGAAATTACGGTCGAATATGAAACGGGAAGCACAGTCGACGTTATGTTACATGANAATAGCCACGTCCGTCTAAGAAAACTTGACGCAAACTATGATCCTTCTGATGCCGCGGCCGCCTTACAGCAAATTATGAGATTTCAAGAACAGGGAGAAATTGCAACGGGTCTNCTGTATTTAAATNTCAACGATACAGAGTTAAAAGANAAAATGCATCTCGTTGATAGTCCGCTTAATTCACTTCCGTTCTCTCAATTGCGGCCGGGAGTTGAAGAACTTGAAAAAATTAATGCAAGCCTAAGGTAAGGTTATTTTTTAAAGAACTGGTAATTCTCTCCGACGCATTGTGGATAAGCGAACCCAGCCGTTCTCTTTTTTTAGGCCATTTCAACCTGCTTCTAGGCCCCTCTAGCTCAATGGCGGCAATAGGGTCGCCTTTGTCGTCTAAAATTGCTGCCCCTATAGAGATAAGGTCTTCGTTTCTTTCTCCATTAATTACAGCAAAGCCTTTTGCGGCAGCATTTTCTATTTCGAGCATGAGTTGTTTTGGATCGGTTATCGTTCTTCGGCTCAATGAGGTGCGTTGATCGGCAAAGACCAGGCTTACAACATCCATCGCTTGCAGATGAGATAATATAGAGCGNCCAGCTGCAGTGTATAGGATATTTCTATGTTCACCCGGGAACTCAGGCTGGACCGCGTTAGTGGTTGTCNTATTAAAGATGTGGGTGAGTTGATATTTGTAATGTCCAACTAAAATTATATTTTCTTCTACTTTGGCAGACAGATTAGTAATAATTGGGACGGCAGCCTTAAATAGTGGTGATAAATTATAATAGCCTAATCCTAATTTTAAACATTTAGAGGTCGGAGAATANCGGTTGCTGGAGTGATCTTTTGAAAGGTAGCCTAGCTTGATAAGACTTTCACATACCTCTTGGGTATCGCTAAAACTGAGTTTTGTTTGATTTGATATGTCGACAATTGTTAAAGGATTAGAACAGTTCTCGAATATTTCTAAAATAATCAGTCCATCAAATAAAGATGGATAATCTGCAGCACAACCCATATTACTACCCATTATTTAAATGTTCCCGTAACTTTAGTAATATGGCGTCAAATAACTCGCCGGACAAATTTAGAAGNTAGTCTATNAATTTTAATTACCGAAAAGNGCGAAATGACTTATTCCCAAGGTCATGAGACACAAATGAACGAAAGGAATAAATAATATAACTATTTCTATAGCAAAACACTTTTTATTGATGGCTAAATTTGGTTGCAGATTGAATTTTTGCAAAATATTTTTCATTTGATCAGTTTATNTTGTTGACAGACGATATCTAATCGTAATCAGCAGTGTGACGTTGTTCTTGGAGAAAAAATGACAACAAGTAATGCCGGAACTTTTCCCTACACGGATGCAGATGGTACCGTTTGGTTAGCATTTTCGGATTGGGGAGAGGGCAAACGCGATAGAATNCTGATGTNTGTGCATGGGTTAACTCGTCAATCTCGGGATTTTGACTTTTTATCCAGTCATTTAAAAGATCAATTCAGGGTCATTGAAGTAGATCTAGCCGGTCATGGGAAAAGCGGCTGGCTTGCNAACAAGTCAGGTTATTGTATTGAAAATTTCCTGCGGCATATTGATGCCTTGCTGGAATACCGAGGGATTAGTCAAATGGACTGGCTTGGCACCGGTACGGGCGGTTTGATGGGCATAATCCTCGCCGCTCGTCAAGTTACGCCAATTCGTCGGTTGATACTCAATGACATAGGGCCATCGATATCAGCAAGTTNAATTGAAAGTTTTCGAACGAGGTTTTTGGAGCAACCTGTTTTCAGTCATCTTTCCGAAGCAGAAAAATACTTTCGAACGACCTATGCCGAGATCGGTNCAATAGAAGACGCNCAATGGTCTGATTATGTTATTCACAGTGTTAACAGGGAACCTGGTCCATCTTATATCTTAAATTACGATCCTAAAGTATTAGATGCTTTTCAACCGGAGAACCTATGGGAGGTATATGAGAATATACAATGCCCGGTCCTGTTACTTCGCGGTCAAAATTCTAGGATATTAGATTCTGAAACCGCAAAGGCTATGGCTGAACGNGGACCAGGCGCAACCCTGGTGGAGATNGGAAATTGCGGCCATGCACCTTCTTTGATGACGCAAGATCAAGTGGAAATAATAAAGAGCTGGCTGCAGGAGACAGAACCTCAGCCCGAAAATAACGAGGGCCAGGAAAATTAATTAGCGAAAGAAAATACAAGCAAATGAGTCANAAAAAAACANCCCCAGGAAANTTTCCTGGGGCTGATAAGAACGGGTAACAAGGTCAGACGTTATCTCTTAACTCTTGCTATTTCATCAAGTAATTCATCACCGGTAGTTATAATTTTTGTAGCAGCAGAATACGCCCGCTGCGCGATAATGAGATCAGTGAATTGCCTTGCTATATCGGTAGTTGAGTTTTCTAAGGCGTTCGCTGAGACGCGACCGGATCCGCCCTCTGTGGCGAAGTTCAAAACGGCTTCTCCGGAATCAGCCGTAATGGCATAAGCATTACCTGACTGTCCCTGCAGTTCGTTTGGTGCTGGAACGGTAGCGAGCGGTACACGGTATATTGGTCGTGAAGAACCGTCCGCAAACACCGCAGTTAAGAGGCCCTTGTTGTCAAAAAACACTCGCTCCAGATCAGTGGGCCCATTACCGTCTTGGTTCAGTAATGAAGTTTGATAAGGCGCATCATATTGGGTCACGCCGCTTGGTTGATCAAAGTTTCCGAGGTTTAATGTGATTTGCAGGGGGTCTACAACCCTTTGTGCACCAAAACCTGCTGTTATATTAGCCGTTGAAAAGTTTAACACAGTGGTAACNGGATCTCCGGTTGTGCCGGCTGCGGCCAGAGCAGGTGCGGCTGCAACTGGACTAACTCGGTCGGGAGTCCCATTATTGTTGAACTTCACTAAAAATTTAGCTGCTGCANNTTCTGTAGGGTTCACGGTATTTGTTAAAGAAGTATCGGTGTTTTGGAGTTTAGGAGTGCATTCCCATTCATTTGGGTTTGCCGTTTTGACCCAACTCAACTCTAATAAATAGTCATTCCCCAAGGAGTCATAAACCGTCAGGTTTGTAACGTCNGCAGCNGNGNCNGNNGCGGTGTTAGAGTNTAAATTGAGGTTAANTTCTGCAGCCTCNGTAGTTTTAGCAACCCTTTGGAAACGGGATAGGTCTACTGTTTCAAGGCTNGAAAAAAGATCTCTNGTGGCATTATTNAGGATNTTGCCACTGCCATCTGTTCGATAGCCTTGGAGGAAAAAACCGGCGGTATTTTTCAGTCTGTCATCTTCGTCTTTGACAAAGCTNCCGGCACGCGTAAGAAAATATTCATCGGCGAGCGTAGGAACTGCTTTTTCGTTGACTACGAAAAAACCGTTTCCATCCACAGCAATGTCAGTATTAGAAGCCGTTCCTTCCAGCAANCCTTGTTTGATTGGGTTTGTTTCCGTTCTAGCTTTAACACCACCGGCACTTGCTGATGTTGAAAGGCTCTGCGTTACCAGTGCCTGAAATTGTGTTGTAGAGTCTTTGAAACCAACGGTGTTAACGTTAGCAATATTATCTGATATCACAGCAAACGCAGTTGATTGTGCGGCAACCGCTGCCACGCCTGCAAATAGTCCAGAGTTGATACTCATTTTTGTCTCCGTTCTTTAGGTTAATAAAACTTAACCCTTTCTTTTTTTTGTTAATATTTACTTTCTAGTCCTAATCGGCATTTTGCCTTTATTGAATTTACTTCGCCTTACTGAATCCTCATTATTTGTGACAAAGTAACTTCAGTATCCTGTCCGACAATAAGGCTTGGGCCTGTTTTGTTTGANCTCACGCCCGTAACCAGTCCAACGCTATCTATGGTTGGTTTGCCACTCATAATATTTCCCTGCTCGTCTCTAGCGATTACTAAGAGCTTATATCGCCCAGGCTCGACGGCAGTCCCATTGTTATCTATCGCGTCCCAATTAAACTCGTGACGAACGCCTGCCCCTGTGTTGCCCTCGTCGGAAAAGACCCGCGTTCCATCGGAATTTACGACATGCAAGTCGACACTATTTGCTGGGAAGTCTAATAAATATCCCCAACTTGCTCCATTTACTGAGACGTCAGCAGTATCAATCTTGGCTTGAACTTCGTGTCCTATATAATTGACTGCCCCGTATTCGGAATTCTGGTTTTGTAGTTTTACCAAATCTTCCAAGTTTTTATTTTGTGCGATCTGCTGCTCAACATTTGCGAACTGCACAAGTTGAGACGTCATCTGATGTGTATCGAGTGGATTTGTGGGATCCTGGTTCTTAAGCTGGGTTGTAAGCATCTTAAGAAAAGTATCCAGATCGTCTCCCAATCCCTTCAAAGCTGTACTGGAATCTTTTTTTGGCTGGTTTGCCGCGGGTGTAATTTGAGAAATTTGCATCGTTATAACTTTCTTTTATGCCAAAACATTGATGGCGCCGTCAGGGGTCATGCCAATCGCTGTTGATGGCACTGGTGCTTCATTTGTTGAATCACCTTCAGTTTCATTGCCTGACTGATCATTGTTTTGAGGGTCTGGCTGATTATTTGTCGATAACTGGCCCTGAGAATTACTCTCTTTACCCTGCAGGTTGAACGAAAGAGAATTATTATCTGTCTTCAAGCCGGACTCCTGAAGAGCCCGCTCTAAGGTTCGCGAATCTCGTTGAAGCAAATCAAGCGTTTCCGGCTTATCTGCCATCACCATCGCCTTAACCCGGCCGTCGCCAGCAATATCTAGTTTAACTTCCACGCGACCTAATTCTTCAGGACGAAGTTGAATAGTGATTTTGTTTTCGCCGTTCTGAACTGCCCTTGTAAGCTGAACAAATACCTGGTTTGTGGCAGGCTGCATGATCGGCTTATTAGCTAGTTGAGCCGTAATATTATTACTAGTATTTGTCGTACTAGCGTTTTGACTTAAAGAGAACTGACTGGACGGTCCATCGGATCGGGTCGCCGAATTAGTCTCCAAGCCTGAAGTCATAGAAGATGGGGTAATTGCTCCACTGGGTACAGTCGATCTCGATGCAGCCTTTTGGGAGCCATCGGACGCTAATTGGCCAGTGGACGTATTCCCCAAACTCTGATTATTGGCTGCAGCTCCATTACTGCCTGAAAAACTATTGTTATTTTGAAAATTAAAGCCAGAGCTCTTATTGCCTGAATTTGCGGCGACGTCCAGAGAAGCTTGATGTTCAGAACTTGGAAGCACCGAAGGCATGGAAGTGCCTGCTCTTTGTGAAACACTTCCTTGCAGCGGAAGCGGTATTCCTGTTTCAGCCATTTGCTGTGCCAATAATATATTTCCGCCAGTTGTGTTATTTACGCGGGACACTGTCGGTTGCACAGTATCCTTAATGTCCACTTTGACATCCTGGGGCAGGCTTGGAAGCTTTGACGCTTCCACAGAATTCATTGGAGTTGCGGCCTTATTTAAGGTTGCGGCCTTATTTAAAGCGGTAGAGGATGCATCGGTGGAATCAGGTGTCCCTTCCTGTTGAAGCACAATATTATTGGAAGTTAAGTGGGATGATAATAACGTGGCTGGTGAAGCAGGTACGTTGGCGCCTTGCTGTTCCTGCGTTTGCGCGGTCTGACTTATGACTGAATTCTCCATTGAAGCCAGGGTAGCTTTAGCAGGAACCAAATGGTTAGTTGAGATCTGGTCACCCTTGCCTGGTGTTACCGCGGTATTTATGTCAGGGATTAATCCTGCGTCGTTTACTTTTATATTGCTGTAATCCTGTGTCGACGACAGTTTCCCAGTGGGAACCGACGTAATATTGAGAGTGGCTTGAAGAGTTTCGCTGTCCGTTGTTGGACTAGTCGCGGATTTTACATTTGATACTAATTTAGAGAACCCCGATATTGCGTCTTTGCTAGAGTTACCCGTAGGCACACCCTTCAAATTCTGATCTTCTGGGATAGCATGCAATGAGTTGCTGCTTTGGCCTTGAGACAAGTTCGTTTGGCTGCGATCTTCCTCGTTCTTAAGTTTTAAGCCTTTATCATGTTGAATGCCAATATTTTCATTCTTGGAAGCGGATGCCGTGTTGTTTTGGATAATATTATTTTCGCTATTCGGTTTCGTTGCGACAGTATTGGCTATCGCTTGATCGGCGCTCATGGGAGAAGGCGGAATAGCAGTATCTGGACCATCATTAACAATATTGGCGGCAATTATAGTTTCCGCAGAAGTTTCTTTTGTCTCGTTGTTATTTATTACGCTAGGATTTTGAGTTCCGCTAATCTCACTATTGTTAGAGGTCTTAGTTATGTCTTGATCAGCGACTAGAGAATTATCTTCAGAATTTTCAAATTTTTGCACTTTATTATCTGGCGCATCAATTTTCTGTTGGACATTACCGCTGGCGTCAACTTTTGGATTTCCCTTTTCATAAAAAGCGGGCCTTTTGTATTCTGATTGATTTTTATCTTCAGCGTAATGATCATGGGCTCTGGATCGGTCATCGTAATCATTATTAATGTGCTTTTCCTGGTTATCGTATCGGCCTCTATCTTCTCGTTCTGTGACCATATCTTTTGAGGCAGGATTAGCTCTCCCGAGACTTAACTCGTCTGGGTCATTATATTCTCGAGTAATTCCTCCTTTCGAATGCCGATCAAAATCCCCGTGAGTAGTTATGCTCGCAAGGATTTCAGTTTCCAGTAAAGCACTAAAAAGGTCTCCAGGTTTTGCGGTAAAGTTTTTATCAGCGTGAGCTGCCGCGTATCTACCTGGTAGTAACTGATCAATAATTGACATGTTTTTAACCTCAAAATTGTTCGTGGTTTAACAAAAGCAAAGGGGATGCCAAAACTTAAAATCAAAAAAATATATTAATTTCAAGCACTTATAAAAATTCAGCTTACCTAATTTTGGAAATTCTAGACACAGGGGCAAAAATTTCACCTTAAAGGGCAAAAAATTCCTATCAAAATGCTATTAAAATAAAATTATATAAAAAATACGTAAAATATGGTTTAAATAATAAAAATTAGTAATTAAAAACTAATAATAATAAAACATTGATTTTAAACATAAAAATTATATATTAA
>NZVJ01000013.1 GCA_002701455.1 Rhodospirillaceae bacterium | reverse complement strand
AGCTGGACAAAAATATATAATGACTGCTTCTCAAATACTTGGACAGGAAAAGTGACGGACATTAGAAAGGATTTCAAAAAAACAAGACTGACCATTCATAATCAGAAGGGGTTACATGCCAGAGCTGCCGCAAAATTTGTTAATATTACAAATAAATTTGAGAGTGAGATTAATGTTTCTAGAGAAGATGAAAATGTATCAGGGAAGTCGATCATGGGTTTACTGATGCTAGCAGCCGTCAAAGGTACAACAATACAAATAACAGCGCATGGCAATGACGCTTCACAAGTTTTAGAAGAAATTACTCGTTTGATTGATAATAAATTTTATGAAGAATAATTCGCCACTAATGAATCAAAATTCAACTACCCAAAGAGTCTTTAATGGCTCTGGAGCTTCTATGTCTGCCGCCATTGGGAGAGCGCATGTCATAAACTCTGGATTAGGGCAGGTTCCAAAATACCATATCCCAAAGAGTGACGTTCCTGATGAACTGCAGAGATTTAGAAAGGCCGTATCTAAGGCTCAAAAACAAGTCAAACGCTTGAAGGCAAAAACAAGTTTACTTACTGACGCCAGCGCGGAAGAATTAGAATTACTTTTAGATGCTCATGCAGCAATGCTCGTTTCAACCCGCATGCTGTCTGGTATCGAGAAAAATATCATCGAGTCTAATTTGAATGCCGAAGCGGCTTTAGAGCTGGTGGTCGATGAAATTGCGCAGGGTTTTGCAAAGGTTAAAGATGCTTATCTGGCGGCAAGGGTCCAAGACATCAAAGATGTCGGGTCCAGAATACTAAGACAACTTATGAAAACCCCTTATCAGGTTTATTCTAAAGTGCCAAAAGGTTCTATCATTATCGCCCAGGAGCTAAGCCCTGCTGATACAGCTTTGATGAACCCTGATACTGTAGCTGGTCTTATTACCGAGCAGGGGGGATCAGAAGGACATACGGCGATAATGGCACGTTCTTTAAATATACCAGCTGTGCTTGGTGTAAATAAAATTTTGTCAAAAATAAAACACGGGGACACAGTTATTGTCGACGGCGATGGTGGCCGTGTCATAGTAAACCCGGATCAAAATACTCTTGAGGAATTCAAACGTAAGTCTGAAGCTCGAAGGCGTTTAAATAGGCAACTCACTCGCTTGCGTTCACTACCAGCAGTAACTCAAGATGGAGTATTAGTGGGTATGCAGGCAAATATTGAATTGGCTCGTGATGTCGAGGGAGCAAAACATGCTGGCGCGGAGGGAATCGGGCTTTTAAGAACAGAGTTTATGTTTCTCAACCGTTCGTCAGCTCCAACCGAAGAAGAGCAATATCAAACTCTAAAGACGATTGTAACCGAAATGTCCGGTAGGCCTGTGACAGTTCGTACATTTGATCTAAGTAACGAAAATTTACCTCAATCAAAAAACTTTCGAACAAGTAATTCTATTAACCCGCTACTCGGCCTGCGCGCAGTTAGGCTTTCTTTAAAACAGCAACGTTTATTTGAAATACAACTTTCTGCGATTTTAAGGGCGAGCATGCATGGTGAAATAAGAGTTCTTTTACCAATGATATCAAGTATCCACCAAGTTCGAGAAGTAAAAAAGATACTTAGGCGAGTTCATTTGAAACTTCTTAAACAAGGACAAGTAACTACAGAAAAACTGCCTCCAATAGGTGCTATGATTGAAGTGCCGGGAGCCGCGNTAATCGCAGATTCCATAATTCAAGAAGCCGACTTTCTTGCAATAGGAACAAACGATCTAACGATGTATACTCTTGCGATTGATAGGGAAGATGAGCAGGTCGCTAATCTCTTTAATCCATTACACCCTGCAGTACTAAGATTAATACAGATCACCCTTCAAGCTGCGCAGCGTGGCAACAAACCCGTTAGCATTTGTGGGGAAATCGCTGGCGACCCGCGCTTTGCTCCCCTTTTGATAGGGCTGGGCGTCCGAGAGTTGTCTATGTCGTCTCAAAATTTACCCCGGGTCAAACAAAGAATAAGAGCTCTAAAAACTGGTCCAGCCACTCGCAGAGCGATGGCAATTCTTGACCAAACAGATGAGGATCAGGTTCAACGTCTTTTAGATGATTTCAATGAAGGTCTCTAATTCTCTCTCAAAAAATTAATTAGGAGTNAAAATGGAAACGATCAAAATAGGACTGATAGGCGCAGGGGGCAATACAAGAACTAGGCACATTCCCGGTTTTCTAGACATAGAAGATATTGAACTTACGGCCGTCGCGAATAGGAGCCTAGAGTCCTCGAAGAAAATAGCTGATGAATTTGGAGTGCGGGAGGCTGTTGCCAATTGGAAATCCATTATCGAGGACCCAATAATTGACGCCGTTTGTATTGGGACCTGGCCTTATATGCATTGCCCCATTACCATTGCGGCGCTAGAGAATAATAAGCATGTCTTATGTGAAGCCCGTATGGCTCTTAACGCCCGGGAAGCACATAAAATGCTCGACACTTCTAGAAAGAATCCACATCTCGTGGCTCAAATTGTCCCGGCCCCTCATACACTCGCTATAGATCAAACGATCAACGAGCTAATAGGATCCGGCTTTATTGGTGACCTCATAAGCATGCACGGTCGCATCAATTCAGGGGCTAATTTTCCAGCGCCAAACAGTACGCCTCATTGGAGACATGATAGAAATTTATCAGGAAACAACATAATGAATATGGGTATTTGGTATGAGGCCATCATGAGATGGTTGGGAGACATGAAAGACGTGTTTGCTCTAGGAAAAAATACAATCCCATATCGTGTTGACGAAAATGGGAGACGCATTCCTGCGCCTATACCAGACCATATCGACATCTTAGGTCATTTTGCTCAAGGTGGACAAATGCACCTTACAGTCTCTACCGTTATAGGTCTCTCGCCTACCGAAGTTGATTTATTTATTTTTGGTACAAAAGGCACTCTTCGCATCTTACAAAGTAAAGATTCTGAGATTGAAGTTTTTGCAGGCGACGAAAAAAGTTCCCAATTAAAGCGCATCGAAATAAAACCAGAAAAACGTGGGAAATGGCGCGTTGAAGAAGAGTTTATTAATGCGATACGGGGGCTTGAAGAAATAAGTCATACCGACTTCACTACAGCTACGAGATATATGGAATGGACAGATGCTGTTACTGTTTCAATGCAGAANGGGGAGTTGGTTCCTCTTCCATTATCAACGAGNTTGCGCTGATTTTTTTGGTCTGGCGATACGGAGAGTTTTATGTCGTTTTCAATAAATTCTAATGTTGTTAACGCTGTAGAGCCNCCGATAGCTGAGGCTCAATCTTGGATAAGTGGAAGAACATTTCCAAAAAACAAACCTCTTTTAAACTTGGCGCAGGCTGTTCCAAGCTACCCNCCAGCAAGTTCGATGTCCAAACATCTTGCAGATAAATTAAACTTATTCGAAACCGCTCAATATACGGCAATCGCAGGTATTCCCTCGCTAAGAAACTCTCTTGCCTCTCATATGGAGTACTCCCATGGTGGTCGAATTAACCCAGAAAATGTNTTAATTTCAGCAGGTTGCAATCAGGCTTTTTGCCTCACAATCATGGNNGTGGCTAAAGCTGGGGACGAGGTTATATTATCNGTTCCATATTATTTTAATCATATGATGTGGTTAGAAATGCTTGGAATCAAACCAGTTTTAATTCCATTCAGAAAAGACCTAAGTTCAGTACCTTCTCCCGAAGATGTAGAAGGTTTAATAACTGAAAANACAAAAGCCATTGTCCTAGTTAGCCCAAATAATCCTACCGGTGCTATTTACCCGTCAAACATATTGAGTCAATTTTTCGAACTTGCTCACACATCGAAGATAGCACTAGTACTTGATGAAACTTACAAAGACTTTCTTACGACAATGCCACCACATACTATCTTTCACTCCTCTTGCTGGGAAGAAACATTCGTCCAATTGTATAGCTTTTCAAAAGTATTTAGCTTAACAGGGTATCGTGTAGGGTCTATCATTGGCGGACAAAGCATAATAGATGCTGCTACCAAAGTGATGGATACCCTTGCCATTTGCGCGCCGCGTATCGCACAGGATGCAGCTCTTTATGGCCTAAATAATCTTGAAAAGTGGGTCGCTAATAAGAGGACTGGTATTCAAGAACGACTAAATTATGTTAACGATATTTTTAGCAGCAACCAAACTTCGTTCGAACTAATCTCAAGCGGAGCATATTTTGCTTATGTAAAGCACCCGTTTGATAAAATACCTGCTAGAGATGTGGCAAGACAGTTGGTAGAAAAAGAGAATATCCTCTGTTTACCCGGTTCGTTTTTTGGTCCGGGCCAAGAACAATTCTTGAGATTAGCGTTTGCCAATGCAACGGTGGAGGAGCTATCACTACTACCAAAACGACTTAGGTCAAGTGTCGATAGTATTACCTTCGCCTAATTTTTACGCCTTGAAAGTTACGAAAATTCTAATAGTTAAACAGCTGAGGGTATTGCCCATTTATGCAAGCACTGGTATATGCCCAATTAGGTTAAAAATCAAAAAACAGGCGACTGACTTTCAAAGAAGGATAAAATGGATCGATGAGCACTTTCACAGACTATAAAGTTGCAGATATTTCTTTGGCTGAGTGGGGGCACCGCGAGATAAAAATAGCAGAAACAGAGATGCCCGGCCTAATGGCATTAAGAGNCGAGTACGGCCAATCAAAACCACTAAATGGGGCGCGAATAACCGGGTGCTTGCATATGACAATCCAAACAGCTGTTTTGATCCAAACCTTGGTCGAACTAGGCGCGGAAATACGCTGGTCATCATGTAATATTTTTTCAACACAAGATCACGCAGCAGCAGCAATCGCTNCAGATGGTATACCTGTTTTTGCCTGGAAGGGTGAAACTGAGGAGGAATACGACTGGTGTATTAAACAAACTATTGAAGGACCAAAAGGCTGGCGGCCAAACATGTTGCTTGATGATGGTGGCGATCTAACAAAAATNATGCATGAAGATTACCCAGANNTTTTGGAAGCCGTTCGCGGTGTCTCTGAAGAAACGACNACTGGAGTTCTTAGGCTACTTGAAATGCAGGAAGCCGGCTCATTAAAAATCCCTGCATTCAATGTTAATGACAGTGTCACTAAGTCAAAATTCGATAATTTATATGGTTGTCGAGAAAGTCTAACCGATGGAATTCGGCGAGCGACTGACGTTATGCTCTCAGGAAAAGTTGCNGTAGTTAATGGTTACGGAGACGTTGGTAAAGGCTCTGCATCAAGTTTAAGAAACGGCGGCGCGAGGGTTATCGTAACAGAAGTCGATCCAATTTGCGCGCTCCAAGCAGCCATGGAAGGATTTGAGGTTGCTACTATGGACGAGTATGCTTCAAAAGCCGACATATTTGTGACTGCCACAGGCAATCAAGATATAATAACAGTCGATCACATGCGCGAAATGAAAGATCGAGCTATTGTCTGCAATATTGGTCACTTTGACACAGAAATTCAGGTTGAAGGCCTCCGAAATTATAAATGGTATCCAGTGAAACCTCAGGTTGACGAAGTAGAGTTTCCGGATGGTAAAAGAATAATTCTTTTGGCGGAGGGACGGCTCGTAAACCTTGGTTGTGCTACAGGGCATCCCAGCTTTGTAATGAGTGCGTCTTTTACCAATCAAACGCTTGCCCAAATTGAACTTTGGAGTAATCCTGGTAAATATTCCAATGAAGTTTACATTCTTCCAAAGTCGCTGGACGAAAAAGTTGCTGAATTGCATCTAGCGAGGGTAGGAGCAAAACTTACAAAAATGAGTAAGGAGCAGGCTGCTTATGTAGGTGTTTCTCAAGAAGGGCCCTTCAAGTCAGACAATTATCGGTATTAAGCTAGTCGGAAACCTGGTGACTTGATCAATAATCCTCCGACTAGAGCATTCTAATTTAAGAAAATTAAGTCTAAGGGAGAGATATATGGGTGTTCTGATACACGATAACGCAGAAGTTTTTATATCTAAGAACTCTAATCTTCCAATCGCTCGCGTTATTACTCAAGAAACAGGGGCAGGCGCATGTGAGCTTTGGGAACAACCGCTTAAGCCAGGCGATGTCATCCCTATGCACTATCATCTCGTTGAAGAAACGATTACTTTTGCAAGCGGCAGAATCAGTGTAATTCTCGATGGCGAAGAGTACGATATTAATGCGGATCAAGATGGAACGAGCTCATTATTAATACCCACCCGTTTGCATCACGAAATAAAAAACGTCGGAGATAATCCAACATCAATGCTGGCATTTTTTCCGGCAATACAACCCCAGATATTCCCTGTCAGAAACAAATAATGACTGCGATTTTTTATAAAAACACTTAAATAAATTTCAATCATAGTAAAATAGGTCTATATGCAAAAGCGCTCTGTCACACTGTCTGGACATCCCACAAGCATTTCAGTTGAGAAAGAATTCTGGGATGTTCTTAAAAGCATAGCAAGGGAAAGGCAACAAACCATAAGCTCTCTTATTTCACACTTAGATAGAGAAAGAGAGGGTAATCTATCGAGTGCTATAAGACTTTTTGTGCTTAGAGAAATTCAAGAAAAAAAGGAAAATAGTTTTAGAAACTAAAATCAAATTATTTTACAGACTTCGCCGAACTGCAACCTTGGGGCTCTGCTGGGAATATTATCCCAGACGCCATAACCTAGATTACAGAGAAAATTAGATTTTATTTCGGTTCCAGCAAAAAATTCCTCATCGACTCTTGCATTGTCGAAACCCGACATTGGACCACAATCCAACCCTAACGAGCGAGCGGCTAGAATAAAGTATGCACCCTGCATAGAACCATTTCTAAACGCAGTAGTTTCCGCAAACTCAGGATTATTTTCAAAAAGCTGGCTCATGTCTTTAAATGGAAATAGTTTATTTAGGTTCTTCCAACAAGACACATCATATCCAATAACCGCACAAACAGGGGCGGTCATAGTCTTTTCTACATTTCCCGAAACAAGCGCTGGTCTCAATCTCTCCTTTCCACTACTGCTCTTTACAAAAACAATCCGCGCAGGTGAAATATTCATACTAGTAGGAGCCATTTTCATGAGAGAATATAAATCTTCAAGGATCTTGTCTTCAACTTCTTTTTCCTGCCAAACATTATGAGTTCTAGCTTCATTGAACAAAACGTCTAAGGCTAACGGATCGACCTGAGATACGGTGCTGGCAGATACTTCTGGCATAAGGTATTCCTTTTGTTAATTCTTCAAAACAAGTATATAACCTTCGCTGCATATTACCAATTAAAGGCTCTACAATTATAAGAAGATTCTAATAAAACAAATTACATCAAAGGTACAATTATGGAATTTTTCCTTGCATACATACCATCAGAATTAACCTCCCTTGAAGCGTTGGGACTAATAGTATTTAGCTACTTTACTTCAGCTGTAACGGTTACATTTGGTATTGGTGGAGGTGTAATGATGTTAATGGCCATGGCGTCAATACTGCCCGTTGCTACAGTTATCCCTGTCCATGGCGCCGTTCAGATGGGATCAAATGGTGGTAGAGCAATAATGATGGGCTCTCATCTGGATTGGTCGATCTTTAAATACTTTGTTCTTGGTTCTGTAATAGGGGCAATTATAGCTGGACAAGTTGTCGTCTCTCTTCCCAAGGATTGGTTGCGCCTAATACTTGGTCTATTTGTAATTTGGATAGTGTGGGCACCAAAACTAAATAAACGCGACACAAATCCAATTGCTTTTATACCAATTGGCATGGGCACAACATTTGCCAGCATGTTCGTTGGCGCAACTGGTCTTTTAGTAGCTGCTTTTTTATCTCCCGGAAAACTTGGTAGAATGGCTACTGTTAGCACACAAGCTACGTGTACAATGGTTCAACATGGCTTAAAAGTACTAGTATTCGGTGCATTAGGTTTTACATTCTGGGAATGGTTGCCCCTTATAGTAACCATGGTGGTTACTGGCTTTATCGGTACTTACACCGGTAAATATATTCTCAACAAAATTCCAGATAAGTTTTTTGGAATGCTGTTTAAAGGCATGTTAACTCTGCTTGCTATTAGACTGGTTTATATAGCGGGATTGAACCTTATGTCTTCTTAGGACAATGTCGCTTGCAAAAATTCTTGCTACAGACTTCGCTGTCAGTCCCACACCTGCCTTAAAAAATTTAACCAGTTTTCCCCCAAAACTCTCCTTATTCTTGTTTCATTCCAGCCGGCCCGTTCCATGGCAGGGACAAAGTTGCCAAAATCCCCAAGAGTTTCTAATCCCTTGGGCATACTGGGAACTTTTTTATGTGGTGTAGATGTTGGCCGGCCTTTTCCTTTATCAGAAGATAGATAGTTAAAAAATTGAATGTCTTGGTCCTGAACCCAGTCTGTTCCTATTCCTGCTTTTTCTTCACCAACAATATTGATCAAATAGTCAAGGGCTGTAATGCAATCATCTAAAGTTGTTTCCTCTCCCTTCGGTAAAAAAGGTGTATAGCTTGCAAATCCAACAAAACCGTCTGCTTCTGCAATTTCTCTTAGTTGTTTATCGGTTTTATTCCGTGCATGCTTCTTCAACATCGGGCAACAATGCGTATAAGCAACTGGTTTGTTCGAATGCTGAATGGCGTCTGAACTGGTCTTTGGGCCCACATGCGATAGATCGATTAGAATTCCTAACCTGTTCATTTCATCAATTGCATGGCGCCCAAAATCGCTTAATCCACTATCATTCGTCTCCCAACAACCAGAGCCAACTAAATTTTGCGAGTTATAGGTTAATTGTATTATTCGAACGCCAAGTTCCCTAAATAGAGCTAAGTAGCGCACGTCGTCTTCTATTCCACTTGTGTTCTGCCATCCCAGGATTATACCGACTTTGTTTTGGGATTTAGCCNCCAGAATATCTTCTGTATTATAAACCTGCATGATTAAATCGCTATGCTCTTCAAACCACAATTTCCATTGGGAGATATTTCCCATCGTTTTTGAAAAGCCATCCCATACGCAGCAGGTACAGTTAGCGGCGGTAATGCCGCCCTTGAGCATATCCTCAAAAATCTTTCGAGAGAAATTTGATATATTCAGCCCATCTATAAAAATCGCGTCATGAAAATTGTTATCCATTTTTTTCCAAACTATTTTCTGATAAATTATAAAGCTTAAAGCTCAGGCCACCAGCGTTTGTTTTCCGGTATTTCGTCTCCAAACAACTCTGGTTCTTCATAAGAATACAAGTTACACAAATGCTCCGGAAAGTCCTCTTTAAAGATACTTGCAGTTATTCCCTTCACTAATCGGTCAGCGCCATCACTTATGGCTGGAATATCTCCACTGACGTTACCATGGCTGACAGTAGCTGCAAATGTGAATTCGTGAATGTTCTTCAAATAGGGAGCTTTTCCTATAACTTTTTCCTGCAACTCAAAATCAAGGCCGAGATCTGGAAAATCCAAGAATTCGCCAAAATTTTTATTATGCGTCAGGGATTTTGAGTCTCGAAATGTTTTGATTTTTTTGGCAAAAGATTTAAGCAAGCGTGGCGCATTTACGTTAATTTTGAACCCCGTCCCAAGAATTACATGCTCAGCTTCAATCCCATGATGATTCGTTAGTAATAAAAGCTTTTCCTTTTCCTTTTTTACCTCCACCAATTCAGCATCGAGATGTAATTTTACATTCTTATGTTTCCAAACTCTCTGCACTGAGTTTTGTGGCGGTGCCACCCGGTAATTGAAAACATAAGAGAGAAGGTTCATTCGTTCTTCCAAAGAAAGTCTTGGAAAGCCATTCGTGAACCCCGCATACACAGTGCTTTTCATTTTGTTAACTCTTGGAACAGCGGGCGCTCGACAAAGTATATGTACCGAAGAGGCCCCCGCTTCCAGGGCGGCGGCAGCGTTGTCGATAGCTGAAGCACTAATGCCAATAACAGCTACTTCTTTTCCGTCTAGGCTATCAAAATTTATATCCTCTGAACTGTGTTGGCATTGCAGACCTAGAAAATCCTGCAAAGGAGCGGGAATTCTTGGTTCCGCCATCCCTTCGCGCCCGGTTGCAAGTATAATCTTCCTAACAGGCACTATGTCTTCGGTAGAGCCGTCCTTTACAGTAATATTAAAACCATGTTCAGCTGCGTCCACTGCCTCAACGTATTTCCCATTTTCAATGTTTAAATTCAGTACTTTCCGGTACCAAATAAGATATTCCATCCATGTTTGTGTCGGGATACGACCCAATTCGCCCCATGCGTTTAGACCCCATTGAGCTTCATACCAAGCCTGAAAGGTTAAGTTTGGCAATCCTAAAGCAGGTCCAGCAAGCGTTTTGGGGGACCGAAGCGTTTCCATACGGGCATACTTTGGCCACGGCCCTTCCCGGCCTTCTTCATTTGTATCAAATGTTCGGATATTACTTATACCAGCCCTTAAAAGTGCAAAAGTAGCCACAAGACCACACATTCCCCCGCCGATCACTGCGACATCCAACACTGGCCGTCCTTCTTTTGTGTTGCGTGGAATTACCCAATCAGCNGGCGGGTATTGTAACATTTCCAGGTCGTGCTTGATCCTTTTTGAAAGTTGTTCAAGTCCAATTTGACACTCTGACAAAATAAGCCCCCATAACGACTGGATTATGAGAGAAATATAATGATAATGGACTGGAGTATCTAGTATTAGTCCGTATTATTGTGGCAAAATTATTGTTACTTGGATGTCAACATGTCCCATCGCATTGTATTGATTCACGCCGTGCCAATGGCTTTNGACCCAATNAAATGNGCTTTTGATGAATTTTGGCCAGAAGCAGAAATNGTNAATTTATTTGATGACTCTCTTAGTACAGATCGCGCAAAATCAAANGGCCTGACCACTGATATGGCAAAACGCATTACTGACCTTGGAAATTACGCTGGAAATATAGGCGCAACGGGAGTTTTGTTCACGTGTTCCGCTTTCGGGCCCGCGATAGATAGAGTGACTAATAATTTAACCATACCAGTTCTGAAACCGAATGAGGCGATGTTTGAACAAGCTCTAAAAATTGGCACCCAAATTGGAATGCTTGCCACATTCAAACAGAGCATTGCAACTATGACCGAAGAATTTCGCGAAATGAGCAAAGCCCTACCTTTGAATTATTCATTTGATGCTCAGTACGTTGAAGGAGCGATGGAATTATTGAGACAAGGTGATGAGTCCAAACACAATGAATTAATTGCTAAACATGCTGAAAGTATGCAACATCACGATGTATTAATGCTGGCGCAATTCTCAATGGCCAGTGCTAAATCAGCTGTTTCTAAGGTAGCGAAAGTACCAGTACTGGCGCCACCAGAAGCAGCGGTACAAAAATTACGTGGGATTCTCCTGCAGGAAGTGTAACTTCAACCCTAAAACTTAAATGTATTCGGAAATAGGTAATGGCAAATAATCACTTTATTAAAGCGTCACCTTCCACAGTTCATTGGGGTTATTTTGATNCTGAACTGATGCCTGCAATGGAGGTCCACTCGGGTGACACTATTGTTCTAAATTCTGTTTCGGGAGGACCTGATAATCTTCCAAGCAACGAATATTATGTCCCACCNGAACTCTTCGAAATTCACGAAAATGTGCCAAAAAAGATGCATGGACACATTCTAACTGGACCTATCCGCGTAAAGGGNGCAAAACCTGGCCAGGTGTTACAAGTTGATATTCTTGATATTAATTTACGGCAGGACTGGGGCTATAACTTTGTAAAACCACTATCTGGAGCCCTACCTGGTGAGTTTGACGAAATCTCTCATATAACAATTAAGCTGGATAAGGAAAAAAATGAAGGCGAGCTGCCATGGGGTACAAAACTACCTTTGAAACCGTTTTTTGGGGTAATGGGCTGCGCGCCTCCAAAAAATTGGGGCATGATTACATCCATAATTCCACGAGCACATGGCGGAAATATGGACAACAAAGAGTTAGTTTGCGGCACATCACTTTTTTTACCTATTTTTGTAGAAGGAGCAAACTTCTCAGCAGGTGATGGTCATGGATGCCAAGGCGACGGAGAAGTTTGCGTAACTGCTATAGAGACCGCTTTGGAAGGCAAATTTCGCTTAACAATAAGAGACGATTTATCTCTTAATTTACCACAAGCCGAAACCCCATCACATTTCATAACTATGGCATTTGACGAGGACCTGGATGATGCCGCCAAGGAAGCGCTTCGCCAGATGATTACTCTAATAACTCAAAGAACGAATTTATCAAAATCTCAGGCCTACTCACTTTGTTCTCTGGCTGCCGATCTCAGAGTCACTCAGATTGTTAACGGCAATAAAGGGATACATGTAATGTTACCTAAAGTAGTTTTATAGGAGTTTGAAATGTTAAAGCAGCACAATAGATATCCGTATTCAAGCCTCCCTTCACGAACCAAATATGATTGGCCCGGCGGGAAAAAACTGGCGGTTTATGTGGCTATGAATATCGAAGCATTTAGCTATGGTGAGGGTAAAGGGGCCGCGATAGCACCCCCAGAACAAGCAAGAAGTCATAGTATTTTTTCATGGCGGGATTATGGAAATCGCATTGGATTTTGGAGGCTTATGGATATGTTTGACGAGCTGGACATCCCCGTTGAGCACCAAATAAACACAGCGATATACGAAGAATGTCCAGATATTCCATCCAGGATACGGCAGAGGGGAGACGAGTTCTTAGGTCATGGCTATACAAACTCTGAAGAACAAGAAGGTTTGTCTGAGGAAAAAGAGAGAGAAATGATACGCTCTTGTACAAAAGTGATTTCAGAACGGGAAGGTAAACCACCGACGGGCTGGATGAGCCCTTGGCTTTCAAATAATGAAACCACAATGGATATTTTACAGGAAGAAGGCTATCGATATGTTATGGACTGGACGATGGATGACCAGCCTGTTTGGATAAAAACTAGAAATGGAAAGATTTTATCTATGCCATATCCGGTTGAAGCAAATGATAACCGGGGTATCGTTTGGTATAGATATACATCGGCGGAATTCACTGAAATGCTAATCGATAATTTCGACGAGATGTTAGAGCAGTCTCATAACGACGGCCATGCCTTAGTTTGTCCTATATCACTCCACCCTTTTGTAGTGGGGCGCCCCTATCGGATAAGGCAACTTCGCCGCGCGTTTGAACACATTCTGAATTACCGTGATAAAATTTGGTTAACAACACCAGGAGAAATCTGCAGCCATATAGAGGGGCTCCCAGACGGTGTAGTTCCTTTTGCATAATATTAAATAAGACCTAATTGAGGCTTGATGCTATTTTCTGGACTTGTATCCAAGCATCTTCAACGTGCCTTAATTCTGTATTTGTCTGGCCAATTGACCACCTTATTACAAAATCACCGCGCACACGATTTTGGGTAAAATAGACACTGCCACTGTCATTTAGCTCATTTAGAAGCTTTAGGTTCAATTCATCAATATCTAGAAACTTGCCATTATGCTCAGGCAGAAACCTGAAGTTAATCAAAGATAGTGATCGTGGCGTCACCAATTCAAAATTGCTTGATCTGTTTATCCATTCTTCAACTTGTGAGGCTAATTTTATGTGTTTTCTGATAATTTCTTGAAGTCCTTCCACGCCGTAATACCTAATAACAAACCAAAGTTTTAAGGCCCTGAATCGTCGCCCAAGCGGAATACTCCAATCCCGATAGTCAATTATATTTTCACTTTCATTATTCTTAAGATATTCGGGTAAAATGGTGAGTGTCCGTACAAGGGCTTCAGGATCCTTTACAAAGTGAGCGGAACAATCGAAATTTGTCAGCAACCACTTGTGCGGGTTTATGACGATGCTGTCCGCTAACTCGACCCCATCGGCCATTGCTTTTTGTTCAGGTAGTATCATTGCAGATCCTGCCCATGCCGCATCGACATGCAGAAACAAATCAAACTCCTCACAGACTGAAGCTATTTTTCTTATTGGATCAACGGCTCCGACACCTGTCGTTCCAATGGAAGCAACAACACAAGTAGGGACGGCTCCCTGCTCCAAATCTGATAGAATTTGTGCCCGTAGAGTGTCTGCACACATACCAAATTGACTATCCGTCCGAATAAAACGGATATTATCTCGTCCAAAACCTGCTATTTTGGCACCCTTTTCGGTAGACGAATGCGCTTCCTCCGACGTATACACAATCAATTTTGAATTCTCTGCATTAAAGCCTGATTTATTAACTGCCCAGCCGGTGATTTTCTCTCGGGCAGTTAATAAAGCACAAAGTGTAGCACTTGAAGCTGAATCTTGAATAACGCCACTAAAGTTGTTTGGAAGGCCAATCATTTCTGACAGCCATTCCATAATTCGCGTTTCCATTTCCGTAGCGGCAGGGCTGGTCTGCCACATCATACATTGGGCGCCCAATGTAGCTGTGAGCATTTCTGCTAGTACAGATGGCGGACTTGAATTGGCAGGAAAATAGGCAAAAAATTTTGGATGCTGCCAATGCGTCACGCCAGGAAGTATATTTGTTTCAAAATCTTCCAGTATGCTGTCCATAGACTCGCCTTTTTTGGGCGGCTTCTCTTGCAACAAATCGGTTATTTGGCCGGGTTTGACCTGTGAACGAACAGGCAGTTTTCCTACAGAACCCATGTATTCTGCCATCCAGTCCACAAGGCGGTGGCCATGCTTTTTAAACTCATCAATATCCATAACAAACCTTCTTACGTAATGTGTTAAGGATGGAAATCACTGGTAATAGCTTTCCATTCACAGCGAACAACTTCATCCTTCTCAGAAGCAAACAGTTTTCTAAAACTTGATTTTATAATATCTGGCTCTCCTATTTGACCTAAAGCCCACACCGCCATGGATCGAACGATTGGCGCAGGATCAGACAGTAACTTCAACAAATCAGTCGGCACTTCGCGTGTTTTTGAATTACCAAGTGCAACTAATGCGTTTCGAATAAACCTATCTCTACCGATTCTTTTAATAGGCGAGCCAGAAAAAAACTTCCGAAAGGCCGCATCATCTAAACTTATTAGTTCTTTCAGGAGCGGAAGACGAAGTTTTTCTATTGGTATAAAGGCTATTTCACTCGCTAATTTTGAGAACTTATTCCATGGGCATATGGCTAAACAGTCGTCACAGCCATAAATTCTATTTCCAATAGGTTTTCGAAATTCAACCGGGATATGCCCTTTATACTCGATCGTCAGATAAGAAATACAACGCCTTGCATCAAGTTTATAAGGAGACGGAAAAGCGTTTGTAGGGCAAATATTCAAACATTTAGTACAGCTTCCGCAATGATCATGCTCTCTTGTATCCGGCTCTATCTCCAAGGTGGTAAATAACTCACCCAAAAAAAACCATGAACCAAAATCCTTGCTTACTAAGTTTGAATGTTTCCCTTGCCATCCTATTCCTGCATTCTGCGCTAGTGGTTTTTCTAAAACAGGCGCGGTATCAACAAAAACTTTAAGATCACATTGAAAGGTTTCACCGAGCCATCTTCCAAGTTTTTTTAGCCTTTTTTTCAAGATATCATGATAATCCCGATTACGGGCATAAATCGAGATATTACCCCGATCATCAGCATTCAAATCCTCCAGTGGATCCGTTTCTGGCCCATAATTAGATGCTACCACAATTATAGATCGTGCTTCCGGCCAGAGCACTTTGGGGTCCCTACGACGATGAGCATTTGCAACCATCCATTCCATGTCCCCAAAATGCCCCTTTGATATAAAGGCATCGAACTGCTCTGATATTTTACCGTCTAATGACGGTTCAGTGAAGCCAACGGCGTCAAAACCAATCTCAAGAGCCTTTTCTTTAATTAGCTCCCTCATTAGAAGTTCCATTTCAACCGGTTAATTACCTGTAAACCAATAAGAATTTTATTTTATCGGCGCAATATCGCCCGACTTTTGTTCTTGATTAAATAATGAAGCAAACTCGCCAAGTAAACCATTCTTTATGGCTTCTCTCAATCCCCGCATTAAGTCCTGGTAATATTTGAGATTGTGCCAAGTCAATAACATCGCACCGAGGATTTCTCCAGATTTCACTAAGTGATGTAAATATGCTCTGCTAAACTGCGTGCAGGCTGGACAACTGCAGTCTGCGTCTAATGGCCGAGGATCGTTTGAATGCCTTGCATTTCTTAAATTTACCTCACCTCGTTTTGTAAATGCTTGCCCGGTTCTTCCCGAACGCGTTGGCAGNACACAATCAAACATATCTATACCATTTTGTACCGCCGCCACTAAATCACGCGGTTTTCCAACCCCCATTAAATACCGGGGTTTATCTGCTGGCAAAACGGGCAATGTCATTTTTAAAACACCCATCATTTTTTCATGCCCTTCTCCGACTGCAAGGCCACCGACCGCATAACCATCAAAGCCTATCNCTAATAACGCTTTTGCTGACTGAACCCGCAAACTCTCAAAAACACTCCCCTGCACGATACCAAACAAGCCGTAACCAGCCTGATCTTCAAACGACTGCTTAGAGCGTTCCGCCCATCTCATAGATAATAACATTGATTTTTCTGCGTCTTCCTCTGAAACCGGAAAGGGAGTACATTCATCAAAAGCCATAACAATGTTAGATCCCAATTCANGCTGGATTTCGATCGACTTTTCCGGTGTTAACCTGTGATAGGAGCCGTCTATATGACTTCTAAAAGTTACACCGTCATCATCAAGTTTGCGCAGTTGTGCCAGCGACATAACTTGGTANCCGCCGGAATCGGTTAATATAGGCCCCTGCCATCCCATAAATTGATGAAGTCCTCCCAAATCTCTAATTCGCGAAGCACCCGGTCTAAGCATCAGGTGGTAGGTATTTCCAAGAATTATTTGNGCACCCGTTTCTTTTATGGAAGAAGGCATCATNGCCTTAACGGTTGCCGCTGTTCCAACAGGCATAAACGTTGGGGTGTCTATTTTGCCGTGTTTCGTTATTAAACTACCGCATCGTGCAAGTCCATCTGTGCTATCCACGGAAAAGGGAAGTGACATTATTCATAACTTTCCGAGCTAAAGAGATAGTGGATGTTTTAAAAATACAATGGATAACTAGCGATTATTTCCAAATATTAAATTATAGCTCCCCAAACTAATTTCCGAACTTTTTAAAGAAAATTTTGGAAGACCATTTGCAGACAAAGAGTTTAGTGATCGCGAGGACGTCACACTATCTTGAGCCTCAATTATAATTATCCAAGAAGATGTTTCACCNTCGGGAATTGCAATTCCTTGCGCTCGGCGCCCTTCGTTAGCTACTTCAAGGTTGTTTTCGGCCAGGAAAGCCCCCACTATGCCGGGCGTCTGNACAATTTGCTCTAGGAGTTCATCGCGAAGATAATCTCTCAACCCATCCATTACGTCGACTTTCGGATTAAACCATGCGATNGAACACCCTCCGCCAAAGCCATGAGCAAGGTCAATAGTAATATCTGCCGTTATACGTTCAAATCTTGTAAACGTAGCCATCACTTTTTTTGACCAATCAGATTGGTCTTTCAGTAATTCCATGTATTTTGGGTCAGCCAGATCTTCAACAGAAGTCGTCTCATAAGTTGCAAAGTATTTGAAAGGAGCCGTTCCGTCCGCATCAATATATCGACGCGCCCGATGAAAACCGGGCATCCAGACGCGCTCGTCTACATGCTCTCTGTTGTACCATTCATTAAATTCTATCTCGTCTTTATTGGACGTTTCTGTGAAAGTCATGAGCATCCCTTTTCCGTAGAGCGCCATGTTTTTTCCTCCATTACAGTTTGACTAATTTTTCGATAAATTTCTTTAATGGCAAACCAACTTTACCACCNGCAGTTTCAGCCACCTTATTCAAGTGTGATATAACACCATCATTATAAACAGACACCCCNTCCCCTATTCGGGCCGACATCCCGTCAACTGTTCCTGCAATTATACCTCTTTCGTTAAGAGGCTCTAATCTGGTTATACCAGCGTCGGCCTTCCCGACTCCCGCATCGTGAAAAAAACCTGCAAATGCATCGTACTTTAAGGCAGTATTTGGATCTTTACCAAGCATACCACCATGACTACCTGAGACGATAATTTTTTCCCGATCTTGGTTGGTAACAAGAGATATTGAATCCATTAAAACGATTTTCCGTTCACTCCCGCTGGAAGGCAGCTCTTTCCGTGCTTCCGAATACTCCGCTGAAACCTTATTGCTAACTTTAGCAAATGTAAGTTTATTTGCTGCTACCATACTTGGCATACCTAATTCGACACCTAAGAGTTTTGCTGTTCGATTAACATAAGAAATCACCCCCTCATTTCTAATGCTCTCCCCATTACCAATTCTGCAAGACATTGACCCAACCGTAGCAAACGGAATGTCTAAACGGTCACAATATTCACCTCCTGATATTCCTGAGTCGTCTCTAGCACGTCCAGCATCATTGAGAATAATACCACGCGCTCCTGACTTGACCGCTAAATAAGCTGCATAAACCGCGCCATGAGAACCTGCCAAGATAACACGACCAAAGCATTCGTTACCAAGCTTTGTAACAGAGTTTGCTACGACTATCCTGTCATCTATGATTTCGTTTTCCAAAAAATAATCCCAATATTATCTATTATCATTTGAAGAAGTATTAACCAATTTCTCGGCAGCTTCTACGATTTGTTTAGAAGAGACACGAACTTTATCCTCAAGTGGGGGTGCATAGGAGATCGGGACTCGGGGAGCAGCACAACGTATAACAGGAGCCTTCAAGACTGAGAATAATCGCTCAGAAACCGTCGCCGCTATTTCGGCACCAAACCCTCCAACGGAGACACTTTCATGAGTTATTAATAGCCGGCCAGTCTTTTCAACTGAATCAAAAACCATTTGCCTATCCCATGGCCATAAAGTTCGAAGGTCGATAAGTTCTACGGATATATTCTGTGCCTGTAACAACGCAGCTGCTTTCCCAGCAACATGCATCTGTGCAGACCAAGACACTATTGTTATATCATCACCCTCTCTTTCTAGTCGTCCCTTCCCGAACGGAATTAAAGTTTCATCCTCCGCCACCTCTCCTTCAAACCCCCATATATTTTTATGCTCGAAGTATACAACCGGGTCGTCCGATCTTATCGCCGTTTTTAATAGTCCCCTATTATCCGCAGGGGTGGATGGAACCACCACGACGAGCCCAGGTATGTGTGCATACCAACTTTCCAATGACTGACTGTGCTGGGCAGCCGATGATCGCCACATGCCCATTGGCTCTCTGATCACCATAGGCACCTTCACTTGACCGCCAAGCATGTAACGCGCCTTTGCTGCCTGATTGATTAGCTCGTCTACGGCACAGAGAGCAAAATCAGCAAAGCGCATTTCAACGACAGGCCGTGTTCCTGCCATAGCCGCTCCCACACTCGCTCCCATGATCGCTGATTCAGAAATAGGCGCGTCAGATATTCTCTCTGGCCCGAACTCATCCAAAAGTCCCAAATACTGTCCGAATACGCCACCCCGCCCAAGATCTTCTCCTATAGCCCAAACAAGCGGATCTCGTCTCATTTCCTCAGCAAGTGCCAACTTTGCTGCTTCCGCATAGGTCATTTTCACCATTAAAATGCTCCTTCGCGCGGATCGCCACTATCTTGCACATCGGCGAGAGCGAGATCAACACTCGGCCAAGGGGCTTCTTTGGCAAGTTTATATACTTTTTGCATTTCTTGAAGTGCTATATTTCTATGCTCATCAATGGTGTCTTTGGATACTCCCACCCTTAAAAGTAACTCTGAACATCGAGCAATAGGGTCTTCTTTCCAAGCTGCTTCCACCTCCGCGTTAGTTCTATAAGAAGCAGGATCAGATGCTGTATGACCATGTAGTCTGTACGTCTTAAATAAAATCAAATGAGGCCCCCGACCTTTTCGAATATTAGCAACATATTCTCTCGTTATCTCGTCCACTGCGACTATGTCATTACCATCAACTTCTGTTGCCTTGATACCCATCGATCTTGCCCTGGCTGCGGCACCTTCTCCTGATGTCATAGCATCTGTACGAGTGGTGGAAGCAAACCCGTTACTTTCGCAAATAAACAATACTGGGAGATCGAAAACACCTGACCAATTCAAACCTTCTAAGAACGGTCCACGATTTATGGCACCATCACCGAAAATGCAGCACGAGATATTTTTTTCCTGCTTAAGTTTGATTGCATGCGCGGCTCCAGCAGCAATATTTATGTTAGCTGACACGACACCATTAGCACCCAACATCCCAACATTTGCATCTGCTATGTGCATCGACCCTCCTTTGCCCTTACAAATTCCTCCATGCCTCCCCAATAATTCCAGCATCATAGCTAAGGGGTCAGCGCCTTTGGCTAAAGTATGACCATGTCCCCGATGCGTGCTTAGAAGGAAGTCTTCGCGCTTTAAGTTTTTACAAACTCCCGATGCGATAGCTTCTTGTCCTATCGAAAGGTGAATAGCTCCCAGAACNAGTTTCTCATCATTAGCTCGCGCGGCAGTTTCCTCAAAGGCTCTTATNCGATGCATCATAAGGTGGTGTTCAAGAAACCAGTCTTTGTCAATATTCTGCTTAGGAGCCTCTGTCATTCTTTTTCTCCCTATTTATTCTTACGTTACAATACTATGTCCGAGGTGGAACCTAGGCAAGAAAGGCCGTAAATAAAAATATGTTTGGACAAGAATAACGTTTAAGATTATCACAGGCGTATAATCCATGAAACTTTCATCAAGGAGCCTTAGAGGTGGACTCGCTACGACCATTAGTTTTAGGTGTTTTGGCTATGGCTATAGTAGTCGCTTTGTCCAATGTCGCCGTCGGTTATCCGATAAACGATTGGATAACTTGGGGAGCNTTGACCTATCCTATAGCGTTTCTAGTTACGGATGTGATGAACCGTTCTTTTGGAGCTTCAAATGCTCGAAAAGTGGTGTATNGGGGGTTTTGGGTCGGAGTTGTTCTTTCAATTTGGCTCGCAGATATTAGGATCGCAATCGCGTCAGGAACAGCTTTTTTAACGGCACAATTAATCGATATATTTGTTTTTAATCGGGTAAGTAAAAAAACATGGTGGCAAGCCCCTTTCATTTCCTCTTCCCTATCATCAGCAATCGACACAGCTTTATTTTTTTCCATCGCTTTTGTTGGATCTGGCCTCCCTTGGATTACATGGGCTCTTGGCGACTATGCAATAAANCTAGGGATGGCANTTCTATTATTAATACCATTTAAACTGGTTATATCTNTGATCGCTAGTCAGACTACNGCCACGCCAGGGAACACTACAACTTAAAGATGGATGTCAATTTATTTGATTACGAGCTACCCCCGGAATTTATTGCACAATCGCCAATAAACCCAAGGGATGCCGCGCGTCTCTTGGACCTTACGAGCGGGCGACTTACCGACCGGTTTATTAAGGAACTTCCCAACATACTTGAACCTGGCGACTTAATCGTTGCTAACAATACACGTGTAATACCAACAAAATTGGAGGGTCGGTGTGCCGGTAAAAAAATAACCGTTAACCTCCACAAAAAACTATCCTCNAGAACATGGCTCGCTTTTGCTCGCCCNGCCAAACGTGCTTCTGAAGGAGATCAAATACTCTTTGNTGATTCTATTCTTGCAAATGTGTTGAGACGCAACGGCGGTGAGTTGTTGTTGGAGTTTCAAATGAATGATAAAGATTTAATTAGTTTTCTTGGAAAATATGGCAGCATGCCGCTCCCCCCCTATATCAAGCGNAACAACCTAATATCTAACGCGACGGACCTAAAAGATTATCAATCAATTTTCGCCCAACATGAGGGGGCGGTTGCAGCTCCAACGGCCAGCCTTCACTTTACTGATCGCCTTGTCGCCAATTTACTAAAGAAAAATATAAGTATCGCCTANGTTACACTTCATGTAGGAGCGGGGACATTTCTACCGGTTAAAGTTAACAATACAGATAATCACGAAATGCATAGCGAATGGGCTGAATTGGAACATAAAACGGTGGCAAAGATTAAAGACATAAAAGCAAGGGGTAATAAAGTTATTGCCCTTGGAACAACTAGCCTTCGCGTTTTAGAAACAGCCGCGATTGACGGCACCATAAAATCGTTCTCAGGCGANACCAACTTATTCATAACACCTGGATTTAGATTCAACGTAATAGATGCTCTTATAACAAACTTCCATTTACCNAAATCCACCTTAATTATGCTAGCNTCNGCATTAGCTGGCAGNGAGAGGCTTTTAGATGCATATGAGCATGCAAAACGCAAAAATTACAGNTTTTTTTCCTATGGCGACGCCTGCTTAATTGACCATTTNCAAAGATGACGGTAATTGACTAGAGTGNTCAAATATCTGACACNCCCTACTTTCTAGGGTTGACAGTATANCCAGCATAAGTTGTACCCTAGNCTTTTGTATGTACTGCGATGGCATTGTTGGAAACAATTATTAAAAAACCTGATGTTTTTTTACAATCTTTATTCCGGGCAGCTACCTGTTCTGCGGACCCTAAAAACTGCTTGCCGCCTCAACTTAAGAATATAATTAACGCGCCGCCTAAAGGGAAAGTGGTTGTTATAGGAGCAGGAAAAGCCGCTGGTTCAATGGCTAATGCGTTTGAAAATTTTTGGCTGAAAAGTTTTCCTGCGACACCACTATATGGTATCGTCGTTACCCGTTATGGTCATACTCTTAACTGTAAGCATATTGATGTTATTGAAGCTGGTCACCCACTACCCGATGCTAACGGGACTTCAGCAGCCAATAAAATTTTTGAGTTGGCGCGTGGTTTAACTAAAGACGATCTTGCCGTGTGCCTTATCTCAGGTGGTTGTTCAGCCCTTCTTTCCTTACCGGCGGATGGAATTGAACTGGAAGAAAAGCGATCTCTAACCCAAGAACTGTTACACTCGGGTGCAACAATTCATGAAATGAATTGTGTGCGCAAACATCTGTCTAAAATAAAAGGGGGCAAGTTAGCAAAGGTCATTTACCCAGCAAAAGTGCTAACTTTCTGCATATCAGATGTTCCGGGGGACGAGCTTCACACAATCGGCTCTGGCCCAACAGTACCTGACCCGACTCAACTAAAAGATGCTGTGAATATTATAAAAAAATATCAAATGTCACCGTCGGAAAAAATACTACAATATCTCTCTAACCCAGAGAATGAAACACCAAAAACCGATGATCCCGTGTTCAGAAATACTCAAATTTCACTTATAGCAACACCCCAATTAGCCCTACAAGCTGCTGTTAATCAGGCAAATAAATTTGGGATAAACGCTCTAGTATTAGGTGATGCAATAGAGGGAGAAGCCAGAGAGGTAGCTCGTGTTCATGCAGCTATTACAAGTCAAGTTCTTCGACATAACCAACCAGCACCAGCGCCGGTTGTTTTGCTTTCCGGNGGAGAGACAACTGTAAAGGTAAANGGCACNGGCCGAGGTGGACGCAATACAGAATTTCTTCTTGCATTCGCCATCACACTTTTCGAACGATCAAAACAACACCTTCCACGCGTATCTGCTATTGCTTGCGACACTGACGGCATAGATGGGACAGAAGATAATGCAGGAGCATTATATTTACCGACTACTTTCCAGAGGGCACGGAACCAAGACATTAATCTTGTGAAAGCCTTATATGAAAATGATGGATACACCGTATTTAAAGACTTGGGGGACCTCGTTATAACCGGTCCAACATTAACCAACGTAAATGATTTTCGAGCTATTTTAATTCAATGAACAGCTTTACACATTACTTAAGGCTANTTTATTTAAGGAAACCAAAATTGAACGCTTAAGGTAATCAAAATGACATCACAATATAATCCAAGAGATTGGACCGCTCATCCAAATTATTTTGATGATAACTACAAGTCCACTCATCTNCGAAGCCCCACCAAAGCACCCATCAAAGTAGAACAGACAAAATCGGAACTGGCTGCACCCACTTTTTCGGCCCATCTCACTCACAGCCAAGATAATGACCTAACTAAAAATGGNGCGGCAAACGGACAACANCCCCTAGGTGAGCGTATCGTGGTNACGGGTCGTGTTCTAGACGAAAAAGGGAAACCTCAAGCCAATACCTTAATTGAAATTTGGCAATGTAATTCATCCGGGCGATACGTTCACGCTGCAGATCAACATGACGCACCTTTGGACCCAAATTTTTTCGGTGCCGGAAGATGTCTTACAGATAAAAATGGGAATTATAAGTTTTACACAATTAAGCCTGGGGCATATCCATGGGGGAACCACAAAAATGCTTGGAGGCCGGCCCACATCCATTTCTCCTTATTTGGTCCTGCATTCGCGACAAGATTGATAACCCAGTCATATTTTCCTGGTGATCCTCTTCTAGATTTAGACCCTATTTTCCAATCAACACCAAAGGGAGCACGGAAGCTACTTGTTAAGGCTTTTGACATTGAATCCACCGAAGAAGGCTTTGCCCTCGGATACAAGTTTGATTTTATTTTGCGTGGATCCAAGGCTACGCCAATGGAGACTTAATATGCCATTTAAACAAACACCCTCTCAGACGATCGGACCTTTTTTTGCCTACGGCCTTACCCCGAAACAATATGGTTATAGTGAAATCCAAGATATTGCTTCCAATAAACTGGACACAGATGAAGCCTTAGGGGAAAAAATAAATATAGAAGGAAATGTATTCGATGGGAATAATGAAGCGATAGACGACGCATTAATTGAAATTTGGCAAGCATCCAGCTCTGGACATTATTTTGGGCCAGAAAATATGAACAATTCAAATGATAATTTTTGTGGATTTGGACGGTGCGGAACAGGCACAGATACGAACCGAAAGTTCTCTTTTACAACTATAAAACCCGGCGTGATAGAAGAAAATCAGGCGCCCCATATTAACTTCATTATTTTCATGAGAGGTCTTCTTTCTCATGTCTACACAAGAATGTATTTCCCTGACGAGATACAAGCCAATGAACACGACGGTCTTCTGCTAAACGTTCCAGAAGACCGGCGCCAGACGCTTATTGCTAAACAAATTTCGTCTGGAGAAGATAAAGTATATTGCTTTAATATTTACATGCAGGGACCCCACGAGACAGTGTTCTTTGATTTTTAATTTGCTAATTTAAATCTCCTGGCACGCGTAAATTCTATTTAATAATTAAAACATAGTTTATAAATTTGTTTTATATATATAAGTTACTTGTAATGAAGTCGATTTAGAAGGGAAGTCGAGTGAACTTTCGACGGATAGAAATAGAACCAGTTTCGGGAAATTTAGGCGCCATTATAAAGAACGTCGACCTAGGGCAGCTGGATGAAGAAACATTTGAAGAAATTCACCAAGCTTGGCTTAAATATTGTGTTATTTTCTTCAGAGAACAGAGACTAACTCCTCCACAACAAATAGACTTCGCTAAGAGATTGGGTGAGATCCATTTCCATCCATACATGCGCGGCTTAGATGAACATCCTGAAATACTAGAAATTGTTAAAGAACCAGGAGATGACTATACGTTTGGTGCTGTGTGGCATACTGATCAAATGTTCAATCCAGAACCAGCAAAAGCCACAATGCTCTATGCTCATGAAGTTCCTAAAAGCGGAGGTGACACACAGTTCTCAAATCAGTATCTAGCTTATGAAACTTTGTCTGAGCCGATGAAGGAAATTCTAAAAACTATACAAACTTATAATGTAGGGGATGGATTTCGAAGAGGTGTGGGTAAAATTAACAGGAAGGACCGATACGCTAGTAACCCAAAAATGCAGGCAAAAATTAAAGATCCAGGAAACGCACCCACAGAGTCTGTCCATCCACTAGTGCGCACACACCCAGAAACTAAAAAAAAATTACTCTATATAGGCAGTCATACCCAGAATTTGTTTGGCTTCCATGAAAACGAGGCCGACACACTTATCGACTTCTTACGCGCTCACTCAACNCGTCCAGAGTTTACTTGTCGATTTAGATGGGAGGTTGGATCATTGGCACTATGGGACAACCGTTGTGTNCAGCATCAGGCTCTAGCGGATTACGACGAGCGCCGCCGAATGCACAGAATAACAATTGCAGGTGACAAACCCTTCTAGATTGGACTGGTGATGAAATTTGGACTCCATTTAGGNATAAGAGGCCCCGTTGCACATCCTGACTCCCTCAAAACCATTGCTCTAGAAGCTGAAGAATTGGGTTTCGGCTATCTTGGTTTTAGTGATCACGTTGTAATCGCCGAAAACGTGAACTCACCCTATCCTTATACTGCGTCAGGTCGCTGGTTTGCTGAAGACACGGGGGAGTGCCTGGAACAATTAACTACTTTAAGTTATGTCGCNGCAGCGACGAAAAATATACGGCTACTCACATCCGTTATGGTCATACCTCATCGCCCGCCTATTTTGACAGCCAAAATGATCAAGACTATCGATGTTTTGTCAAAAGGCAGAATAACTGTTGGGGTTGGTGTAGGGTGGATGGAAGAAGAAATGCAACTTTTGAACAGCCCTCCTTTTAAAGAAAGAGGCCCTGCATCTGACGAATACATCGAAGCATTCAAAAACTTATGGACTGAAATATCNCCATCATTTGTAGGTGCCCACGTTAAATATTCCGGCCTAAAGTTTTTTCCAAAGCCAGTCCAAAACCCCTACCCCCCACTCTGGATTGGTGGAGAAGCACGACTCGCCAGACAACGGGCGGGAAAACTTGGGGATGGATGGTATCCTGTTGGCAATAACCCAAAGGCCCCTTTTGATACACCGGAACGATATGGTCAAGGATTAAGAGAGGTGCATAAAAGTGCAAAGTTATCCGGACGCTCCGCTTCGGAAATAACGGCAGGCCTNCTTGCTATTTGGTATAANCTTGGCACCTCTGATGAGACTAATATGGGGACACGTCGGGCCTTCACTGGTAACAGTCAAGAAATCATAAAGGATATTGAGGAATATAGAAAAATGGGTCTTCAATGCCTTATAATAGGAGGTGAAAATACAAATTTAGAAGCATGCCTCAAGCGTATGCGAGAATTCAAAACTGAAATTATAGATCATCTATAATACCCTCACANTCCATTTTTTTGGTATAGAGATCATTAATTTTCCTGCTCAAACATACTACTTACAGTTAACTAGGACGGCATAGTTATGACCATTTCGAGTACAAGTCGATTAATTATAGGAATTAGCGGCGCTTCAGGCATTATCTACGGACTACGCATTCTTGAAATTCTGAAAAATTTGGAAGATAACAAGCGACCCGAGTTGCACTTAGTAATGTCCCGTTCTGCAGAAGTCACTTTGGCGTATGAAACGAAAATGAAAACTTCGGAAGTTCATCAGCTTGCAGATATTGTCCATGCAAATAAGGACATCAGTGCAACAATCGCCTCGGGGTCTTTCAAAACCGATGGGATGATCATAGCCCCCTGTTCAATGAAGACGCTTGCAGAAATAGCGTCTGGCGTGACAAGTAATTTATTATCGAGGGCAGCAGATGTAACATTAAAGGAACGTCGCCGACTAGTATGTCTTACTAGGGAAACGCCTCTGCATTCGGGGCACTTGAAAAATATGCTTGCGCTTTCTGAGATGGGCGGAATAGTTGCGCCGCCTGTCCCTGCCTTTTACACGAAACCAAAAACTATTAACGACATTGTTGAACACACGGCTGGCCGAGTTTTAGACCTTTTTGATATCGAAGCAGGGTTGGTCAAAAGATGGAAAAATTGTTAGCTTATAATTCAATTTATATCAAAGACCAATCTCTATTTTGAATTGGCAGTGTAGCACTTCCAACTAATTTACTCTTTTGAAATAACTTTTTCGATACTATTCGCAATTTCAAGTAGTTTCTCGTCTTCCGCTGTGTTTCCCATAATCATCAAGCCAACGGGTGGCTCTCCAGCTTTATGAATAGGCAAAGAAATAGCGCATCTATTTAGAAAGTTTCCAAAAGAACAGTTGCGAAGCATCAATAAGTTTGTTTCATGATATAGCTCGTCAGAAGTCTCTAAATTATCCAAAACAGGCGCAATCGTTGGAACCGTAGGCATAATTACAGCATCATAATTTCGCGTAATTTTGTCGGCTTCTTTCCTAATTTGAGCAGTGTTATTTAATAACTCCAGATAATCCACCCCAAGCATTTCGGCACCTCTTTTTACTCTTACCGCTACCCTAGGATCGAAATTTGGCTCGTCCGTCTCTAAAAGGTGCCGCAAAGTATGGAAAGCTTCAACTGCAGCGAAACCTCCTTTACTGTTCGCCATTGGTATTTTCGAAAAAACGCTAAAGGAATGTTCCACGATCCGAACACCAAATTTTGAAAGCATCTTCAGAACATTTTCAAATGCCGCGGCAACGGATCCATCCATATCGTCTAAAACAATAGTTTGTGGAATAGCCAAGGTTAAATCACCTATAGGTTTATCAAGGAGTACTTGTACAGGCGCTCCCCTCATCGTTTGATCCAAGAGAGCACAGCATGCAACGCTATTTGCGAGAGGCCCAATAGAATCCAATGTGGTTGAAAGAGGAAATGCACCTTTGGTAGATACTCTTGCTGCTGTCGGCTTAAAACCAGTAAGGCCGCATAAAGCAGAAGGTATCCGGACGGACCCGCCTGTGTCTGTGCCAATTGCCGCGGCTGCCATATTATCGGTAACCGACACGGCCGCACCACTTGACGAACCTCCTGGTATTCTTCCTATTTTTCTGTCCCATGGATTTAAAGGGGTACCATAATGCGGGTTAATTCCCAACCCAGAGAATGCAAACTCCGTCATATTAGTTCGACCAATTATTATTGCCCCTGCCGCTCTTAGCATAGAGACGATATAAGCATCAGATCTGGCCACATCACTTTTTTTTCTAACAATAGAGCCGGACAACGTCACTTCGCCGGCAACATCAAATAAATCTTTTATTGATATTGGGATACCGGCGAGAGGGTGCAATTCAACACCCGATTTTCTAACTTTATCTATTGCTTCAGCCTGTAATATAGCTTCTTTCTCATAAACCCGTATGAACGTTTTGTCTCCCTGACCCTCTGGAGAATTCAGAGCTGCGAGAGCCTCGGATACGAGATCTTGACTGGTTGCTTCTCCTCTTTGAAGCTGCATCCGAGTATCTTGAAGAGTTTTTACCATTTTACTGCCTCATGTTTCGATTGTTATTTTAATCTGCGGAGTGTTGCAAAAAGCTTTTATACAAAACTTCACGAGAAAGATAAGGAAATAAAGATAAGGCTATTTCATTAAGAGTAGATTTAACGGCTCCATCTAAATCGACTTTTTCATATCTTAAGTAATTTAAAATGTTATGGTGCATTATTGTAATATCTTCATGGTCAGTCACCTGGCATTCTACTGAGGCCTTGGATAGACTGGAAATCAATATGCGTTGTTCTGTGCGTTCTCCCTCTAGTTCAACAGCGAGGATCGCCTGTTTTAATTTTTTGTAATTTATTGGAAGATCTGCATTTTTCAGAAATTGGCGAGAATTCCGAAGTGGTATAATAAAATCTCGTCTAAGAAATTCCACATTCTTACAGCAACGACTTATATCATCTACGGTTAATCTTTTTCCTTTCTCACCCAACCAATAACAAAACAAAAGTAGATTTACATCCAATGATCTCTCGTCTTGCAGCCATAAAAAACTCTTCGACGACTTAGCATATATATTTTTTGAGTACTGCCAAAACTCCTCTTCCATCGTCGCCTCTCTATTGCTCGCAAGCTCTATTATCAGCTATATCGTAGTCAAACAGTAGAACATTTTAATATCCAGCGAGCAGGAACTTTCACTTAAAACATAATAACTGATGGATTTTTATTTTTACCAGCTTTAGAAAACACCAAAATTGTTATTTAACTTGATCAGTGTAACCTATTTTGTCTACAACTTATCTTTTGTTTTAGGAGGTCAGCAAGTAGCTGAGTTAATATTTTGTCTAAAAAAGATCCAATCGTGGGTATAGTAATGGGAAGCCAATCAGATTGGCAGACTATGCGTCACGCTTCAGAAATTTTGAAGGAGCTTTGTATTCCGCATGAAGTAAAAATCGTGTCAGCTCACAGAACACCAAAGCGGATGGCACAATATGCTGATACGGCGCGAGAACGTGGCTTGAAAATTATTATAGCCGGAGCCGGCGGATCTGCACACTTACCAGGAATGATTGCGGCTCAAACAACATTACCAGTTCTCGGCGTTCCCATAGAAAGCAAGGCTTTAAAGGGAATGGATAGCCTTTTATCGATAGTGCAAATGCCAAAAGGAGTGCCCGTGGGAACGCTAGCGATCGGTAGTAGCGGAGCAGCGAACGCCGCCCTTTTCGCTGTTTCTATTCTATCCATTGAAGATGAAGAAATAACCATGCTGCTGGACCAATGGCGCTCGAAACAAACAAATTCTGTCNCCGATATCCCAAGTGATGACCTGTGATAGAAAAAAATAAAATCNCATTATCTCCCGGGGCCACAATNGGTATTTTAGGNGGCGGACAGCTAGGACGAATGTCTGCNCTCGCGGCCGCNCGTCTTGGTTTCCGTTGNCATATCTTTACTCCAGAAAACGATAGCCCAGCCAGCCAGGTGGCGTCTAAAACCACGGTCGGCAACTACGACGATCAAGAGGCTCTTAGATCATTCGCAAGTGAGAGCGATGTAATAACTTATGAATTTGAAAATATCCCTCTAGAAACCGCGCTATTTCTTGAGCAATTGGCGCCCCTGTATCCAAACCCGACTATCCTAGCAATTTCACAACATCGCGGATCTGAAAAACAGTTTGCAATTGACCATGGCATTGAGGTTGCACCATATGAGCTAATAACTAATTATGCTGAATTAGAAACCGCTATTAATAAATTAAAAACACCCAGCATCTTAAAAACCTGCCGTTTCGGCTATGATGGCAAAGGACAGCAAAAAATATCTGACCTTAAGTCTGCCGAACGCGCTTGGAGAAGTTTGAATACGCAGGATGCAATACTCGAGCAATTTGTTGAATTTGACAAGGAAATTTCTGTAATAGTCGCTAGAAATAAGCAGGGAGCCTTGGAGGCATATCCACCAGTAGAGAACCAGCATGAAGACCATATTTTGGCTGTTACACTAGCACCAGCAAAAATAAGTCTATCAACTTCGAACCAAGCATTAGAGATAGCCAAAACATTAGCAGAAGCGCTAGATCTAACAGGAATTCTTGCGATAGAAATGTTTGTGCTGGCAAATGGTGAAATTGTCATGAATGAGCTAGCACCTCGACCGCATAATTCAGGCCATTGGACACAAGATGGTGCTGTAACCTGCCAATTTGAACAATTTATCAGGGCGATATCCGGCCAGTGCCTAGGAAGCACAAAATTGATTAGCGAAACAAAGATGTTAAACCTTATCGGCGATGCCGTTAGTGATTGGCCTAAGTATTTGAGTATTCCCAATGCCAAACTCCACCTATACGGAAAGAGCACGATAAAACCTGGTAGAAAAATGGGGCACGTCAACTTTATCGATCAAGGTAGCTGAACAAAAAGTACCGTTTGATATTCAACCGACTAGTTTGAAGTTTTTAGTGTAAAGTTTGGCACTAATTCACGTAATAAGTTAAGTGCCATTTCCTCTTCTTGCTTATCAACTGCTGTTTCAAGCTGTTTTAGCTTCTTATCAAACTCAAGTGTCTGTTTGGTTCCAGATGAAACAAGTTTAATATCCGATATTTTTGTATCCAGGAGAGTTTCATTTTGATCAAATAATTCCTCGTGAAGTTTCTCACCAGGTCTTACCCCCGTATATGAAATACTTATATCTTCACTAGGCCGAAGTCCCGATAAGCGTATCAATTGCATGGCAAGATCAACTATCTTTACTGGTTCGCCCATTTCCAAAACAAATATATTACCCTTTTGCTTCTCTATCGCGTCTGCTGGAATAGCTGCCGCCTGTAGAACCAAAGATGACGCTTCTTTAACTGTCATGAAAAAACGTGTCATGTCAGGATGCGTAATCGTTAGCGGTCCTCCTGATGCTATTTGCCTTTCAAATAGAGGAATGACCGAGCCTGTTGAACCTAAGACATTCCCGAAACGCACAGATACAAATTGACAGGAACTGGATTTAAGTTGGAAGTTAGTACAAATCATTTCTGATAGCTTCTTGGTGGCCCCCATGACATTTGCAGGATTTACTGCTTTATCCGTGGAAATTAGGACCATAGCCTTTACATTATTTTTGATCACTGTTGAAGCTACGTTTTTTGTACCCAACACATTAGTGCGAACCGCAGCAATAACATTGTTCTCTGCTACAGGAACATGTTTCAGAGCTGCCGAGTGTATAACAATATCGGGGTTATAACGCTCAATAGCATTTTCAATATCTGATAATCTTTGCACGTCACCAAGGATAGCGTGCAGCTCAACTCCTGGGAATTTTTCTTCTAACTGCAGATTGATCTTGTAAAGATTAAATTCTGAATTATCCAGAATAATAATCTTTGCTGGTTCGAAAGCGGCAATTTGTTGCGCTAATTCACTGCCAATCGTACCGCCAGCTCCGGTGATTAGTACTGTACTGCTGAAGATTAAGCTTTGTACAGGCAAAGGGTCTAAAACAGCCTGAGGGCGGCCCAGCACATCCTCGACATTGATCGGCCTAATCGAAAAGCTTGCTGCATCAGAATTCATATTTCCAAGATCAGCAATTTGCGGCATCCGCGAAAGCGGCAAACCTAATTTGCCAGCAATTTCGCTGATATTCATAACAGTCTGCCCATCAACCAGCGGATCAGTAATAACAAGCCTTTGAGGAGCAATCCCCTCGCGTTCAAGTTCTTTGAAAACTCCAAAAATTGCATTGAGGTTCCCTAATACGGGCACCCCTCTAATGCTGCGGCCAACCCGACTATCTGTCTCATCCAATATTCCGAGTACCCTGTAGGGTGCTTCCTTGACACGGTTCATTTCTCGAATAAATAAATCGCTTTCATTACCAGCTCCTATAAGGAGTAGAGGTGTCCTCTGATGATTGGATTTTTCGAGAAAAGCACCAAATTCTCCATCTTTGAGAAAACGATAGAGAAACCTTGGGCTTGTAATCATCGCCGTCAAGATGAAGAATTCTATAACAAGAAAAGATCTTGGAAAAGCATCTAATCTGTTATAAACAAATTGACATACAATAAATATGATTATCGTGAGACCTACGCATCGCAGAATCTTTCCCATATCTCCAAGTGAAACGTAGCGCCAAATAATTTTGTCTAGACGCAAGGAAATAAAAACTATTGAAGCGACTGATGTGAAAATTATCAATCCGATAAAAATATCTATTTTTGACCAAGAGAATAAGTCATCGCCTAATCTCAAATAAAGTGAAGCCATAAAAGAAAGCGCCGCCATTCCAATATCATGCGCATAACTCAGAATGATTCGCCTAAGCTGTTGGATCGTCAAAACCTCAAACCTCACAATACTCTCTAAACTTTACTATGACCTGGCACTATATCCGTGGTTCATCATTTGACTTCATCATTAGAACAGTCATTTTTAACACTTCGCGGGAATTAAACGGTGCTTTCCAATCCAGAATACTCTTGATGCAACTATCGTCTATTTTCAAAGAGCCATAAAGTCTAGTTCCTAATCTTGGTAACATATTCTTTGTAATTACTTCAAAAATAGAAAAAGGATCAGCATTCAATTGATGTGGCCTATTCATCGCCGCCAGTAATATTTTGCACA
>NZVJ01000012.1 GCA_002701455.1 Rhodospirillaceae bacterium | reverse complement strand
AGTAAAGACTAGGCGGGTATAATCACGCCCTTCCCACTGTTTTGTTTGTCGAACTTTTCGTAAGCCTCCTCAGCGTCGTCCAAAGACCACTTGTCGGTAAAAAGTTTTTCAACGTCTATATTATTTTCAGCAACAAATTCAGCGCACTCAGACTGACCTTGTGTCGAGAAAGTCCAAGATCCGACCAGCGTCACCTGTCGTCGCAAAAGATCAGGGCTAACGTCTAGTGCAACTTCACCTCTTTCACCTACAAAGCATGCTATGCCCCAGGAACGAACACTTTGAACGGCAGCCTTTCTCGCGCTAGGGGCTGAGGATGCTTCAAGAGTTTTATGGGCGCCTTCACCGTGCGTAAGGTCCTTTATCGNAGAAACGGGATCGTGCTCGTTGGAATTTATGAGTTCATCTGCNCCAAAGTGCTTTGCAAGCTCCAAACGTTCGTTGGAAATGTCGAGGGCTAATACCCTTGCCCCCATGGCTTTTGCGAGTTGAGTGGCTGAGAGACCTACAGGTCCTTGGCCAAAAATAGCTATTGTTTCACCACCTTGCAGTTTGAGCCGTCTCAAGGCGCCAAATGCAGTGCCGGTTCCNCAAGATATAGCTGCGCCGGTAGTAAAGGATAAAGTGTCTGGCAAGGGCACGAGAGTTGATACAGGCACCCGCATATACTTTGCGTGAGCTCCGTGACCGCTTGATCCGAATACAGTGGTCCCATCAAGACACATTTGTTGCCAGCCACCCCTGCAATGTTTACAACTTCCGCAACCTTCATAATGGTGATCCATAACTCTCTGACCAATAAAACACTCTTCCGTGCTAACGGCTGAGCCCAATTCGGCAACAACGCCGCAAGGCTCATGCCCGGCAATCATTGGTTCATCTCCCATTGCAAAACCTGACGANGNGTCTCCTGGCGTAAATTCGGCGCGATATCNGTGCAAGTCACTTCCACACATCCCGGAGGCTTTTATTTCTAGAANTACATCNCGGGGCCCGGGGGTAGGATCGGCAAANTCACGTATTTCTAATNTACGGTTTCCGGTAAAAACAACGCCTTTCATGCTCTTCCCCATTTAAAAATTGCAAANTCATATTAAATCTTGGCTNTGGAACGGTTCGTAATCAATATATTCNTTTAATCGAGATTNAAAAAACTGTTAACCATTTCTGACATGCTGAAAAAAACGAAATTAGGGTCTACTNTCTCTTTAATTNCTGCGGTAGCTCCCCACTTGCCNCCCTTGGATAATCGTTGACGGTCGATCCAAACGGTATCTAATCCATGTTTTTCCGCTTGCAATAGGTCGTGATGCAGTGATTGGGCAGTATGTAGAATTTCAGTCCTTTTAATTCCATGATCATTTTTCAATTTTGTGATCATGTGAACAAAGTTTCGAGGGTTTGGCTTGTAGCTACCAATGTCTTCTGCTGTGTATATGTCTGCAAATTCGACCCCTAATTTAGTATTAGATTTTGCNAAACTNTCTCTATCTACATTTGAGAGGATAAAAAGTTTTACCCTTGTTTGTAGTTGCCTTAAAGAATCGGCTGTATCACCAAATGCAGGCCAATTACTCACGGAATGACCAAAAGCTGCACTTAATTCACTCGATGTTGCTAGGTTGTATTTCTTTGCTATGGATTTATGTACTTCAGTCAAAAGCTCGGGGTAGGGCATTGCTGGGTTTTGTTTTTCAAGCTCTGTTTCCCAGTAAGCAAACTCAGTTAAAAATAAATCCTTATCTATTTTAGCGGACAGGTTTTTCATGAGCAAGGTTTGGGCAGCGTCCCAGATGCCCGTTTCCCAATCGATAAGTGTGCCGTAACAATCAAATGAGATCGCTTTATATTTATTCAGTACGTTNACCATAAACAAAACTTCCCTTGGCTTTTAAACAAAAAACCAAATTTAGATAATCACCAAAGCAGATANCTGATAAAGATATACCATGCAATTTCTTTTAAAAATGGATAAAGTTAAATTATTATTCATTAACGAAAGAATTGGTTATGNCTGATAATGCTTTACCAAAATCTATAGCTGATATGCCTGTACAGTATTCGGCTAATCCTGAGACAGAAGCTGAAGTTAGAGCTAGATATTTTAATACGGGAAATGCTTTTAACATCCAGTTGCCTGAAGTTCCTAATGCGGTATTCACCAAAGAACCAGCGTTGGCGTTTGCGGNAGGAACTAAAACCAGTTTAATTGCCTGCGATACCTCGAAAGAAATGGATTGTAATTTTCCTGCGACATCGCCATTTGTCCTGGCCTATTACGCACGGATCAATGCTTATGAGGAATTGAAGACAGACTTTGTAGCGAGTGGGTCAATTTACTATGTCATACAGGGCAGGGGGCAAACAGTTTCTGGGGGTGAAAGCATCTCCTGGGGCCCCGGTGATATTTTTGTTGTTCCTGGTGGAGAAATGCAGACGCATCAGGCGGGCGACGAATTCGTTGTTCTNTGGGTCGTGACAAATGAACCCCAACTGGCTTTTGAAAATCTCCAGAGTCCTGCCAAAGGNAGTGCTCCAACGGAAATGATCCATTACCCATCAAGTGAAATAAAAAAACAAATTGATTTGATATATAAGGTAGGCAGAGGGAATGATATTGCTGGTTCAGCACTCATATTTTCATCGTCGATGCAGGAAGAAACAAGAAATGTGTTGCCAACACTTACGCTGGCTATGAATTCGCTGCCGCCTGGCCTCAGCCAACGGCCTCATCGCCATAATTCAGTTGCTGTTTCACTANTTATCAATGGGAAGGATTGTTTCTCGATGATAGATGGTCAACGTAAGGATTGGGCGCCATGGGCTACTACTATTACTCCGCCGGTTTCTGTCCATTCTCATCACAATGATGGGAGCGAACAAGCAATGTTCTTGATTGTTCAGGACGGCGGTCTTTACTATCATGCAAGGGCGATGGGGTTCGAGTTTGTGGATTGATCAAGGGGAGTTACTTGATGCCGGGAACTGATAGTATAGTGATTAAGGGTCTCAGCCCAGCTCTAGGCGCAAGGGTTGAAGGGGTTGATTTTAGATCACCAATTAACCCGAAAATAGTCGAGCAAATACATGAAGCGTGGATGAAATATCAGGTTTTGGTTTTTCCAAACCAGTGTGTTTCGGATGAACAGCACGTAGCCGTTACAAGATACTTTGGTGAACCTGAAGTCTTTCATCAAAGCATCATCAAATCCAAATTTGTGAAAGAAATATTTAGAGTATCCAATACCGATGAAGCCGGTAACTTGATGTCGCCAAGTGATCCTATACAGCAGCAACTATCTAGCGCTAAAAAATGGCATACCGACTCAAGCTATCGCTTGGTGCCTGCCATGGGGTCTCTTCTNCACGGTATCGAAGTAAGCCGTACAGGGGGANTGACCTGCTTTACTAATATGTATGCCGTTTANGAGGCGCTTCCTGTAAACATGCGTAAATTGATTGATGGAAAAAAATGTAGACATGATTTTGAGCATTTAAGCCGTATTACTGGTGCCCGTAAGCCCACAGATGATGAGAGGGCGTCAATGCCTGCAATGTGGCAGCCCATGGTTCGTAAACATCCGGTAACTGGCCGAAAGTCATTGTATATAAGTCCTATTTATAACGACAAAATAGAAGATATGAATGACGACGAGGCTATGTCTCTAATAAACGAATTGGCCGAATTTGCCGGTCAGGATCAATTTGTTTATCGACACAAATGGGAAACAGACGATATTTTAATGTGGGATAATCGTTGTACAATGCATTTGGTTACACCGCATGACCCAAGTGAACGCCGTGTCATGCACCGCACAACCATAGTTGGTGATGGNCCGGTCTTAGCGGCATAGAAAACACAGCGGTAAAACTCAGTTCACGCCGGCTCTTTNGNGGATTTTTTCATCGTTTAATGAAACATCGNTTCCGTCAAACTCTTTTGCGTCATCAGTACAAAGCCAAGCTATAATCNCTGCAGGGCGCTCAACAGGTGAGTGGCTTTCTGGCGAAAGNTGGCTTATCGGATTTATCCCAGATGCCCGTATAGCGACCTGCATATCNGTGGCAACGGTTCCCGGGCTAAGGCCCACGGCTCTAATACCGAGGTTGCNGTATTCTAGGTGAGTCATCCTGGTTAACATTAGAGCGGCAGCCTTGCTCGAACAATAATGGCTCCAACCTTCCCTTGGTGAGCTGGCNGCACCGGAACTTACATTTATAATTGTGCCGCCTCTGACTTCAAGCATATGAGGGAGCACAGCTCTGATNCCAAAATAAACGGCTTTATAATTTACGTCGGCAGCCTTTATCCAAAGCGTGGGGTCTGATTCGGCAAGATGAGAGATAGGTTCGATAGCTCCCGCGTTATTGATTAGAATATTCAGGTTTTTGTGGNTTTTTAGTATGCGTTGAACGACCCCGGATAAAGCATCGAATTTTGTTACATCGCAGGGTATTGCGCTAATATTAAGGTTTTCGTGAAAGGCTTCAGCAGAAAGCTTCTCCAATTCAATTTTGTTTCTCGCAATAGCGATTACTTTAGCCCCTCTTGCTGCGAGTTCTTTCGCTGTAGCGCGGCCGATCCCTTTGCTTGCGCCAGTGACCAGNGCAACTTTATTTTTTAAGGCAGACATTGCATCTCCAAAGACTTGATTATCATACNACCTCTACAGACATGCCATCATGGCCAATTGTGAAATTGTTATTTCCTGTTTTATCCTCACCTCGAACAAGGAATAAAGCACGTTGTCCAAGATCAGTTTGGACGTCGTCTTGCCCACTTCCCACTTTCATATTNCTATCAAAAAGAGATGTTCCAGGCATATATCTAATTGCAAAACCAGCTCGCCGTTGTTCAGAAAAATTTGGGCTTGCGCCATGTGCAGTGAAAACATCAAAAATAACCATTTGGCCAGGCTCTAAAGGAACCGAGACAATGTCTTCATTTTTTATGAATTCAGGCTTGATTTCTTTATCTAGTGCCGCGCCCTTGCCGGTTAGGCTTTGGTGGGGCAACAAGGACTTAGTTCTGTTAGAGCCTGATAATATTTTTAGGCAGCCGTTTTCTTCATTGCTTTCGTCTATTGAAATCCAAACGGTCGCTGTAGCCAAAGGCCTTATCGGCCAATACTCCCCATCCTGGTGCCAGGGTGTGGCGCGTCCTGTTTGTGGAGCCTTTGAAAAAATTCTACTCCCCCAAACAATAATATCTGGGCCAATCAATTGATCGACTATATCCAAAATAGGTGCCAATTTGCAGATTTCTAGAAATGTTGAATGGATATCAGAGCGATTAGAGCCTGCATAAAGTATGTGTGGAGATACTAATCCTTCCGTCGGAATGTGGGGGTAAGTATCTATTAAATCGAGCGTAGCGTCTTTAAGTTTTTCTAAATCCTTTGTGTTTAANCGATATTTNGGTATTACAAATCCATCTCTTTGGTAGGAGAGAATTTCTTTTCCGCTAAGTAAATGATTTGAAGTGATGNTGGACATGATCTTTAGCTAGGAAACCTTGCCTATTTTTGTATTANGGCCGGGATCGTNCCCCAGTACTTGGAAGAGGGGNCGGTCTTTATAACTGACTAGATGGCCTGATTTATTTATCTTGTCTTGGACGCTCCTATCAAAAAGGCTGGTAGATGGCATATATCTATAGACTAAGCCAGCACGCCTTTCACCAGATGTGTTGGCATTGGAACCGTGCATTAAGTAAACGTCAAAAAAGACTAGTTCGCCCGGGTCTAATTCAATATCGACGGCTTCTTCTTTATTTAAATGTTCCGGGTTGACTGTGCGATCCAGTGCTAAATTTTTCCGGCTGTCGATTTGGTGAGGTTTAAGTCCACTTAAATGTGATCCCGGTATTACTTTTAAACAAGCGTTTTCACGGCTAACTCTATCGATAGCGATCCATGCTGATATGTTTGCTAATGGCCTTATCGGCCAGTAGGCTCCGTCTTGGTGCCATGGGATTTCCATACCCACAGCCGCGGGCTTGCAAAACAATTGGCTGCCCCAGAGCAGCACGTCTGGGCCTAAAATTTGTCCAAGAATTTTTCTAACACCCTCTTCCATCGCCAAATTAAGAAAATCTTGATGTCTTTCACTAACCATGGGTTTTGTTGCTCCCTGGGGAAGATGGGGGCAAACAAGTTGTTCTTGGTAATGATCCGGATTAGCTTCGATAAGTTCCTGAACCAGACGTTGCATCATTTCAATGCTTTTAGCAGGATATTTCCACTTAGGAACCACATAGCCTTGCTGTTTATAATTTTCAACCTCTTCTTCTGTAAGAATAGGAGGACTAGATCTTAGCGCTTCAGTTGTATTCATTTTTACGAGTTCCAAAGTTTGATTAAAGCTAATATTAATTCTTTAAGTTCCTTACTTTATTGGCGACCAATCTGCAGGCCGGCATAATTTATTTTCCTGACTGACGACAAGCCCTTCAGTTTTCTTCTGATATTCAGTCCAATCGGGATCTGCATCACGTTTCGCCCGTCGCATTTCTAAATCTGCTAGATTATCATAGCCCCAAAAATGCACAACCTGGTGTAACGGACCGTGTTCCACTATAAAATATCCTAAAGGGTCTCCTATATGCCGGCGCTGTATAGGTAAGGCATATTGCTCAAATAGATTGAGGTAGGTCTTCATTTTTCTTGGAATAATGTTGTAGGTTCGAACGTCAACAATCATAAATTTACCTCCATTTTTTAAAAAATACATTGTAACATAATATAATCAGGTCAATAGATGGCTTTGCCAACAAAATTGATGGGCTTATGAATGTTTGGAGTATGATAGATGAGCAGTGTGGATCCTTCTGCGGATGTTGCGAAACATACAAAATTAGCAAGCCAGATATTTAGCGAACTTTATAATAAGACCTTTGATGGTGTTGGAGTGACACGAGCCTCCTACGGAGAAGGGGAACAAGTCGCCAGTGATCTGCTTGAACGGTGGGCTAAAGATTTAGGGCTTGCTATCGACCACGATGCCGCAGGAAATATTTACATGACAATGCAAGGCCAATCTCAAGAAGCGCCGCCAATCGTGATAGGGTCGCATATAGATTCTGTAGCCCAAGGTGGAAATTTTGATGGTGCGGCTGGCGTCATATCAGGATTAGTTGCATGTGCTGGGCTCATTGAAGCAGGTATTCAGCTTCCGCAAGATGTCAGAGTAATGGGTATTCGGGCAGAGGAGAGTGCATGGTTTGGTGTGTCGTATATCGGTAGTAGATCAGCTCTTGGTACACTGCCAAAAGATTCGCTTGATAATGCTAAAAGATCGGACACAGGAATTTCACTTGCGGAACACATGTCAAAAGCAGGCTGTGATCCTGAAGTCCTTAGATCGGGACATGTCTATCTCCCGCCCTCTTCCCTGGAGGCATATCTGGAAGTTCATATAGAACAAGGACCAGTTCTTGAAAGTAAGGGGCTTCCAGTAGGTATCGTTACGGGGATAAGAGGTAATAGACGGCTTCCTTCTGCTAAATGTATTGGTGAATATTCCCATTGCGGCGGTGTTCCAAGAAGTTATAGGAAAGACGCTGTTTTGGCTGTAGTAGATCTCATTACTTATTTAGATTCGGTATGGGATGATTGCGAAGAAAACGATAAAGATTTTGCTTTTACTGTCGGTAAAATTTTTACTGATAAAGATTGGCACGCGATGACTAAAATTTCGGGAGCTGTCGAATTCAGTCTCGATATGCGCAGCCTTGACGGAGATTTTATTGAGTTGATGACTAAACGGGTATGCGAAGTCGTCGCTGACATTGAAAAAAAACGTGGTGTAAAATTTAACTTAGGGAATTTTACTAGAGCAGCGCCTGGTCCAATGAATGAGTCAATCAGAACACGAATGCTGATGGGCGCAGAGTCTTTAGGCATACCTCATATGGAGATTCCGAGTGGTGCTAGTCACGACGCAGCAGCTTTTGCCGCGGCTGGTGTTCCAACGCAGATGCTTTTCATTCGTAATGCGAATGGTAGTCATAACCCTGATGAGGCAATGGAGATATCGGATTTTATGGAAGCGACTAGGCTTTTGGCTTGGTGGCTGTGTAATCAAAAATGACGCCGGAAAGATTTGAAGAAATTATACGCACCACCACCATGATTTGGGACATTAATTGTGAGTTGAAATTTTTAGAAAACCAGAGTTCTTGTTTTCTTTTGAGAGGTGAGGATAAATTTTCCATATCGCACGAAATTGCATCTTTTGGGGTGATTTGGCGTATAATAAGGCCGGATGGCAAAGAGAGAGTACATCCGTCTATTGGTTCAATGCTTAATTCTCTTTCAAGATTACTGCGGCCTGACCAGCCAAAAGCACGGGTAATTTTTGCACGATGATAGAGCAAGTTTCCGATATGCCGCCGGTTGAAATGACTGTCCTAAGCGGTTTTCTGGGGAGTGGAAAAACGACCCTAATAAGGAATTTGTTGGAACGTTCGGATCTAAAAAGAACTGCAGTCATTATAAATGAGTTTGGAGAGATTGGGCTAGACCATGAGCTGATAGAGTCGAGTGAGGAAGATCTGGTGGAATTAAGTACTGGTTGTATTTGCTGCGTGATGAGGGGAGATCTGCAGGAAGCGATAGAACGGCTTATGACGCGTCAGAAGAAGGGAAGGGTCTTTGATCGAATTATTCTAGAAACCACAGGATTGGCGGATCCCGGGCCTATACTTCACTCGTTGATATACAATGAATATCTCAAGTCACTAGTAAGCCTAGATCGTGTGGTTATAACGGTAGATGCGGTAAATGGGTTAAATTCCATTAAAACTTTTACGGAATGTCAGCAGCAAATAGCCCTAGCGGATATTATTTTAATAACAAAGTCTGATATTGACCCGACTGACGTTGATGATTTGAAACACGAATTGAAGCGTATTAATCCCGAAGCCTTTATCTATAAAAGTAGCTCTGGAAAGACGGAGGTTGATCTTTTCTCTGTGAATGGACGACAGAATGATAAGGTATTTGAGGATGATCTTCATGAGAATAGTCATCACCATACGCATAGTGATCTGCATTCTATATCATTACGCAGAAAAAAGCCGCTAAGGGCCGTTACGTTAACACTTTTTCTTGAAACGCTCGCCCAGGTATTAGGACAACACTTAGTTAGATTGAAAGGTATAGTATATGTAGAGGAAGCGCCGGCAACGCCCGCCGTTATTCACGGTGTACAGCACGTATTTCACCCTATGTCCTGGATGGAAGATTGGTCGGGTGAGGAGCCGGAAACGCGTTTGGTATTGATAGGTCGGAGATTGTCGTTAAACTGGATGGAAGCAGTTTTAGAGACCATTGAAGAGGAAGTGTCGCAAACGATTTGATAATCGTCATAAAATTATAGGTATGTTCAATATGGAGTAACGATATTATGTTTGATATCATTCTGCGCGGTGGAACGGTAGTGACACCGCAGGGCGTAGCCATACAAGACGTGGTTTTGAAGGGCGAATTAATAGAAGCTATTACAAACCCCAACGCGATCCCTAATGAACAGGCGAAACGATGCGTTGATACTTCTGGAAAAATTGTCATCCCTGGCGGAATTGATCCGCACGTGCATTGCAAATGGCATATGCCGATGCCCGATGGTAGCTCAACATATTCGGCAGGCCCAGAAGTTGTTAGCAAAGCGGCACTATACGGCGGCACAACAACCTTGCTGGATTTTGCGGCACGGACTGAGGACATCCCCCTGAAAGATGTTATTAGAAGAAGAGATGAAGACTGGGTTGATAACTGTTATTGCGACTATGCTTATCATCTGATGCTTTTAGGAGATATTGAGCCACCTGTACTTCAGGAATTAGAGGAATTGATACCAAATGGCTACCCTACCGTAAAAATTTTTACGACCAATATTACGCCAAGCCGTGCAGGTAGGATGGTTCATTTTGGTGATATCTGGGAAGTGTTTAAGATAATAACACGAACAAAAGGGCTTGGTGTAATCCACGCAGAAGACAACGACCTTGTCATGCATATGTATGAAAAATTAATCAGAGAAGGACGAGTCAGTTTTCATAATTTAGCCGAAGTACATAATGCTTTATCTGAAGACCTTTCTTTCAGACGTGTGATTCGTTTAGCTGAATCGGAAAACACACCGTTATATATGATGCATGTAAGTGCTGGAACGGGAGTTCAAGCAATAAGAGAAGCTCGTGCAAAGGGGCAGGCGATTTATGGAGAAACACTGCATCAATATATGCTCTACAACTCTAATGATTACAAACGGGCTAATGGTCAAATATATCATACCTATCCTTCTCTCAAGTCACCGGCAGACCAGGCTGAACTTTGGCAGGGTACCCTTGATGGTTCTATAAATAGCGTTGCGACTGACGAAATTTGCTGCTCTTTACAGCTAAAGACGGTCGGCGACAGAATAGATGATACCACCGGCGGGAATGCCGGCGTTGAACCCCGACTTAGTGTCATGTACCATGAAATGGTTACTCAGCGAGCGTACTCGTTGGAACGGTTTGTAGATCTATGTTCTGCAAATGCTGCAAAGATTATGGGAATGTATCCACGAAAAGGTGCAATTGCGGTGGGAAGTGATGCTGATATTGCAGTATTGGATCCAACAATAAAGAAAACAGTTAGATTAGAAGATCTTCACGAGGCAGATTACAGTCCGTGGGAGGGACACGACATAACCGCCTGGCCCGTAATGACTGTACTAAGAGGTAAAATTGTGGTTGAAAACGGAGAGTTTTATGGGGATTTATCTGACGGCCGATACCTTGAGCGAAGTATTAATGAGAATATCCTAGGTGGCCCGGGGCTCTAGCAGGATTCGTAGCTACTTGATTTTGCCTTCCTTGTAGAGGACATGTTTTCTTACAACAGGATCATATTTCTTTAGCTCAAGCTTCTCTGTTTGAGTGCGGGGATTTTTTTTAGTGACGTAATAGTGCCCGGTGTCTGCAGTGCTTACCATTTTTATTAAGACCGTCGCTGGTTTTGCCATGTTTAACCTACTCCATACAATAATCGGCAATCAGGCTTTGGAAAATACACTCTTACAAAGGGAAGTCAAGAAAAGTAAACCTCAAATGCTTATCGTTCTGGATGATTAGATTTTTATCCAGAAAATTATTAGTCACTTCCGGCCGCGTCGTTTTTTAGATTTTCTAGGGTAGCTTTTATCAGTAGCTTTGGAGTAGTTATTATCTTTATAGTCGTTGGTCTCACCAGCATATTCAACTGCTAAGCGTCCTGTTATAGCGTCTGCCGTTTTAAGGATAACGTTAAGTTTTTGTCCCAACCCGAGAACTAAACCATTGTGGCGTCCCGCCAGAATTTGGCGCTTCTCGTCATAGCGATAATAATCGTCAGGCAGTCTGGAGGTAGGCAGGAGAGCATCCACGTACCCGTCTCTGATAGTTACAAAAACCCCAAATTTTTTCACACTAGAAATGGTGGCTTCGAATGTTTGCCCTACCTTATCTTTCATAAATAAAGCTAAGTACCTGTCATTTGCCGCACGTTCTGCTGTTGCGGCTCTTCTCTCTGTTTGTGAGATGTGTCTGCAGATATCTTCCAGATTTTTGTTGGCGATATCTTGCTTATTGCCTTTTATAAAATCATTAGCTGAGATGATAGCTCTGTGAACCAGTAAGTCGGAGTAGCGTCTTATCGGTGATGTAAAATGGGCATAGCGCGCTAACCCAAGACCAAAATGACCAATGTTTGAGATTGAGTATTCCGCTTGACTTTGAGATCGCAAGATTAGTTGATTTATTGTTTCTTCGAACTCTTTGCCCTTGGCTTTTGATAAAATTTGATTAAAGAGCTTAGGCCGTAAGACTTGTCCCTTAGCCAGCTTGTATCCGAAACTGGAAAGGTTTTCTCTAAGCTCGTGAACTTTATCCTCAGAGGGGACATCGTGAACTCTGTATACACAAGTGTGCGTTTTTTGTTCTAGTGTCTCTGCCGCACAGACATTTGCTAAGACCATAAATTCTTCAATGACTTTATGACTGTCTAGGCGTTCGCGCGGTAGGATTGATTCGATTTTTCCGTTTTTGTTAAACTTTATTTTCTTTTCTATAGTTTCGATATTCAATGCACCCCGTGTTTCGCGAGCATCAGAAAGACATTTGTAAGCTCCATATAAAGGCTTTGCTAATTCGATTATTTCTGAAGAACAAGCTTCTTTATTGCCTCCAAATCCCTCTTCGAGCTGCTCGTAAGTTAACCGCGCCTTTGACCGCATAATTCCCCGAATAAACCGGTGACTTTTTTTGCGGCCAAGTTCGTCGATTATTATCTCAACTGCCAGACACCCTCTATCTTCATGAGGCTTTAGAGAACACAAACCATTGGAAAGGTTTTCAGGCAGCATGGGTACCACGCGGTCAGCAAAATAAACGGAGTTACCCCTCTTTCTGGCTTCAGTATCTAAAGCATCCCCGTCACGGACGTAATGAGCCACATCGGCTATTGCTACAATCAACCGCCACCCTTTTGAGTGCTCGGCATTTTCAAACTTCTCCGCCCATATCGCATCGTCAAAATCTCTAGCATCCTCTCCATCCACAGTAACCAGGTTGATGTCGCGGAGGTCTTCTCGGGTATCGCTTATCTTTATGGGCTGTGCCTGATCAGCTAAGGATAAGGCTTCAGAAGTAAATTCAGTAGGGATATCAAATTCATTAATGGAAATTAAACTTACTAAGTTTTGATCAGCTTCATCGCTTAAAACATCTATTATTTTTGCCCTCTTTAGACCAAATTTCCGGGTTGGTTGTATCTCAACTTCGACTAAATCGCCTGCTTTTACCTCTAGAGAGCTATTCTCATCCACGATGGCCTCTTCTGATCTTCGTCCGCTGATTGGGTTTACTCTAAGGCCATCGTTTCCTTCCCCAACAATTCCCAATATTTTTGTTTTTGTGTTGTCTAATCGCCGAATAACAGAAGCTTTATAAAAATTAGAGGAGATTTTCGAGGTTTTTGCCAGAACCTTATCGCCCTCTGAAAAGCTTGGACCCTTGCCTGATAGGTGAATGGATACTTTTATGTTTGGATTTATACCATTTGTTTTTAAAGGCCTGCCAAATGCAGCCCCGTCGTCGGTAATCTTTAAAACTTCGAGCACTGTAATAGGAGGTAGACCATTTTTTGCTGAGACGCGCTTGCGGCCCGACAGCGCAATTGATCCTTCGGCCACCAGTTGTCGTAGATATTGTTTGAGAGCTATTCGCTTGGAGCATTTTATTCCGAAGGCTCTAGCAATATCTCGTCTGCCAACAGAACCTTTGGAATTATCGATAAATTC
>NZVJ01000011.1 GCA_002701455.1 Rhodospirillaceae bacterium | reverse complement strand
CTAACTCTAAATATTACCGAAAGCGTCTCAGAATCGAACTGTATAACTGGCGTTATAAATAGGCCGGCCGTACTTCGCTTTGGCGCATTTTCCTGAGTTTGGCTTGTCCCTGTTGGCGCTCCAGTTTGCTTACTTAAACCTTCAGCAATCTGCGGCGATTGGGTATTTAGCTTTACTGTATCCACTTCTCCCTCCATTCTGGAGTGAATATAAGTATATTCTAACGCGGTATTTTACCACGCTAACTCTTTCCTCTTAGCACAACTTGAACACTGTGTCTACTGAAAATTTATTTTTTTATTTGCTTATTTTAAGCGTTTTACAGGAAATTTAACAGCGAAAAACCTCTAGAAGCTGCGGTTATTTGATAAGAAGCCTCTATTTGAGATCGAAGGGACTGGAACCGGTTAATAGCCTCAAAAGAGTCGATGTTCTCGACGCCGTCCAACTGTTTTGTGATCAATTCAATCTCATTTTGATGAGTTTCTTTAGCCGACTCCAGCCGAGACAAATCTCCTCCCAAATCCGCAACCATTCTATTAATATCGTCAAATGCTTGCTCAACGACGGTCCGCGCGTTATCTACCAACGTCCGGTATTCAACCTGGTTAGCCTGTTTTTGTGCCTCATTTGCTCCTGCAGACACCTGCACGTTTGCAAATATATTTAACGTTTCAAAAAGATTTGCGAACGACTCCTGACTAGCCAATTCACCATAAGAAATGTTCAAACCGGTGGCCGCGTTAACTGTTACTTCGGTTGTGGTTGCCAGATCACCGAGCGAGTTGAAAGAGTTTGCAATATATGTCGGGGCGCCGCCGCCAGTCGCTGTAGCATTTGCCGGAGTTGGCACTTCAACTTTAAACTGATTAGCCGAGTCAATTGCAGTAACCGTGAACGTATCGTTCATATCCAAACCAGCCACTGGAGTAGCCGCAGTAAAGGTAATTTTATCTCCAACTCTTAATCCGTGACCCGTTTGAGAAACAGTCATTGTTGTAGAACCAGCGTTGATTGAAAACGAATTAAGACCAAGAGTGCCTATCCTGTCATTGAAGTGAGTATTCGAGTTAGTTTGGATCGTCGCTGCATTATTGGTGTTTGCGTCGACAACAGTATTAACGGCGCTGGCGAAATTACTTTTTATTGCGGCGGTGTCTGCTACGGGCGGCTTGTTTGACGCTGGGCCCGAAAACACAAAAACGCCGGCAACTTGCGAGTTTAGGAGGTTTGCCAGTCGATCTATTTGCGTTTTTGCAAACTCATTCATAATAGGTAAATTCTCTTTATATAAGTCCTGCGTTTGCTTTATTAATTCAACGCGCAGGTCTGTTGCTAGCGTTTGCATTTCCAATAGGGCTGCACTTGCGACGTCCGCTCTAAGTTTCGTTGCACTAATGTTGTTTATATAAGTTTCTCGGGTAGATATAGCTGTCCGTAACTCAATGGACACTCTCGCATTTTCCCCACTTAAACCGGAAAAGGTTGTAGAACGCTTACCCGTACTAATTTGCTGTTCCGCTTGAGCCAATCCGCCATTTAGCTCTCTAAGACTAGCCTGCAGTCTATTAAACTGAGTTAAATTTGAAATTCTCATTGCGCAACCTCACAATTACTCAAAGTATACTTATTACTTCATCAAAAGCACGCTGAACTGCGTTTAACACTCTTGCCGATGCGCCAAACGCCGCCTCTAGCGTAATTAAGTTTGTTAACTCTTCGTCAGTATTAACGCCGCTTTCATTTTCAAACCTATCCCGCAATTGATCGCGGAAAACATTTTGGAACTTTAGCTGCGTATCGTATTCTGCTTTGCTGGTGGCCACATCGCCTACTAGTGCTGCCGCGAAACCCTCTAACGTATTGTTTACTGTAGGCGCCTGGGAGAGAGATGTCTGACCTTCAAACAGCGCTAATATCGCAAGCTGCAGTCTATTATCTGAACTTCCAAGCACCGTTAATCCTCCAGTGGGATCGGTTACTAGGCTCGGATCCGCCTTCAAAGCTGCTCGAACTCTAATAGTTCCCGCAAAACCATTAGTGAAATTGTCTGCCGGCGTAAAAGCAGCGGGCGCGTTTCCTGCGGCATCCGTAAAAAGGTTAAGGGCCTCCGTGGAACCGGCGACAGCTACAACGTCGAGTTGCTTTGCTATTTCAAGAGCCAAGTCGTCTAATTTTGTCTGAAACTGCGGCAAGACTGTATCTCGAAGGGTCAATAAGCCAGATAGAACGCCGTCCCTGCTTTTAATGCCAGCAGAGATATCCGCCCCACCCAACGTGACACCATTGCCCGTTGTTGCAGCGGTAAATGATGAGGTTGCGCTGAAGGCCATCGGTATCTGCGTATCATCCAACATCAATCGCCCATCGGCAGTTGAGATAGTCAAACGATTATTTGATCTTTTAAAGGACCCAATACTGACATTTTTGTTCACGCTTAAAAGTAATTGATCCCGCTTGTCTTCCAAATCTGCCGTGGATTTTTCAGCGGCGGTTCGTTGTCCTATCTGTTCATTAAGACCTTTGATAAGTTCTAAATCGCTGTTGATTGCATCTATAAAACCAGAAATTCTATTGTCTGCTTCAGCCCTAAGGTCCTGCAGCAAATCGTTGAAACTATTAAAAGATCGCGCAAGCGTGTCAGCTGCAGTAACTAATGCTATTTTGCTTGATGCGCTTTCTGGCGTCGCAGATAAGGTTTGAAAAGCGCGTTTCAAACCACTTACTTTATCCGCTATGGAGGATTTATCACCAGGTTTGCCAAACTCAAGCTCTAAGCGACCCAAAAATTCATCTAATATCTTTAGTTTTTCAATATTTGCGTTTTGATCCCGCACCTCTCGCTGAAGATTATCATTTACTTTACGAGAGACTTCCGTTGTTTGAACGCCGCGTCCCACACCCCCTATTATTAAATTTTCCTGATTGTGAGATTTCTTGGTGTACCCCTCTGTCTCCGCGTTGGCAATATTACGGGATACCACGTCCAGACCCGACTGTGCGGCGATCATTCCCGATCGAGCATGAAGCAGGGATGTTGTCAGCGACATATTCAAAGCCCTTACAATTAAAGGTGTAAGTTACGAAATCTTAATACGCACAGTTATGCAAAATTGGGGCCAACTTTTTGACTGGAACATCTGCTTAAATTGATTGCTAAAAATTCATGTGTTTTTCTAGTAAAGGGTGTATTTTTCCGATACTCTGCTCGAGTAGAAGCCTTAGTCATCCTACTCCACCAGGAAGCCGAGATGCAGAAATCTGGCCAACAATCCCCTCAAAATATTGAACAGCTTATTAAATGCGGTCTTGAATATCAAAACGCGGGAAAAATAGAAGCTGCAAAAAATTGTTACATAAAAGCTTTAAATGCCTCCCCAATCGAGCCTGATGCAAATCATTTTCTTGGTGTCGCCTATCATCAGCTAGGAAATAACGAGCAAGCTTTAGAGTATTTAAAAAATGCCGTCGAACTGAAACCCGACAGCAGTCAGGTATTTAATCATTACGGGTGCGCCCTATTAGCCTTAAACAGACTTTCAGAGGCAATGCAGGCCTTTATCAAAGCGATCGAATTGAATTCATCTAATCCAGACGCGTTATTTAATCTGGGACAACTAATTTCCACAGAAGATGCGCTTAAAAGAAGCGAGAGCGATGAAGAACGGGAAAAAACCGCTGCTTACGCTATTGAGCTGTTAAACAAGGCAGTAACACTAAATCCCAGCCAGTTAGAGTGGAAAGTAAAACTTGCCGGCGCTCTCCTTCAAGCAGGACAAAAAGACGCTGTTAAAAATGTTTTGGATTTCATCCTGAACCAAAAAGCTGACATCCCTGAAGTTTATTTTATCCGCTCTAGGATCAACAGAGGAATAGAAGCATATAATGACCTAAAAAAAAGCTTAATCCTAAACCCAAATACGAAAAGCTGCATCAATAATATTGGCTTATGGCATTTAACGGCGGAAAATAGGCCTGATGCGCTGGTCTGGTCTAAACGGGGGATGATTGCAGCTCCAAGTGACATAGAAATCCTCTGGAACTATGCTCTAGGCCTGCTAGCAAATGGTCATCTGAGAGATGGCTGGTTGGCGGCTAAATGCAGACATTTTAAGCCGGAAATGTTCATTGAAAGGTTTGGATTGCCGCCTGAATGGAATGGACGTTCGCTGAAAAATGGTTCTTTGCTTGTATTTCACGAGCAGGGCATAGGGGATGAGCTCCGGTTTGCCAGTTGTTTTGAAGACTTATCAAAAAAAATGGGTGCAAACTCTATTGTCGAAACTGACGCTCGTCTATTGCCATTATTTTCCAGAAGTTTTCCAAACTTAAATTTCACTGAAAAATTAGAGCGGAAACTAGGCCCCCCTCCAAAAGTAAATTATACTGCAATCGTGGAAAAATTTAATATTGCCGCTCACTGTCCACTTGGCGATTTGCCGCTGCATTTTCGGCCAACCATCAACCATTTTAAACACGGTAACTCTTACCTTATCCCTGACACAAAACAACAGGAAGTCTGGCGAAAAACCTTTAAACAGCTTGGTTCAAAACTAAAAATCGGCATTTGTTGGCAGACTGCTCTTCCCAGCAAACATTATGATGATTATTTCTTTGATATTCATGAGCTCGAACCAATTTTTTCATTAAAAAATGCAGCGTTTATAAATTTGCAGTACACTGAATGCGAACACGAGCTAAAGTCTGCTGAAGAAAACTTTAATATTAAGATATTTCGGCCTTCAAATATAGACATGTTTAATGAGTTAGATGCGGTAGCGGCACTGATAAGTGAACTAGATCTTGTTATCGGTCCAATGACGGCAGTAATTTCAATGGCTGGGGGAGTCGGAACGAAATGCTTTGGGTTAAATTTACATCCTGACTGGACTTGTCTAGGTACAGATATTCAACCATGGACGCCCAGCATGACATGCAAGTATAGAGGCCACTCTGCTTCCTGGAAGCCCGTCATGGAATCAATTGCTTCAGAAATAGCCGCAATTAAAGTCTGATTTTTTAGACTTGCTGACCTTTTGGAGCCAATCCTGCCATAACCTGCCTATTGATGCTAATTAGCCCGTCTAAGCCGGCCAGATGGTCCATTACTCTGTTCGTTTCCTTGCTGACCCATATTGCCAAACTTATCAGGGATGCCTTTAATTCTTCAGGCAATTCGTTTTTTGGCGAGCTCAGATCACAGCGAAAGGCATGCCACACTTTCTCGTTCCAGAGAACGGCATTGAACTTGTCCGATAATTCGGTTCCCTCTTCATTTGCTTTTATAAGAGCGCCGGTTACTGCTCCCAAAACCTTGTATTCTAGATCCCTGTAGCCTTCATTTGTGGGCTGGACTTTTGCGTAAGCAGCGTAGCCTTTCATAGAATAATCCTAACTCCTAATGATATGGCTTAAGGAACCTAGGGACTAATTACCAAGTAAGTTTAGGAGTATTTGCGGCTGTTGATTTGCAATACCTAGAACTTGAACGCCAAGCTGCTGTCGAACTTGCAAAGCGGTCAACTCTGCAGACTCTCTCGCCAGGTCCGCATCTACAATGTTTCCAAGGCCTATTTCCGTAGAATCGTTGACCGTAGTCAAAAAGTCTGTTTGAAATTTCAGTGCCCTTATTTCAGCCCCCAATGCCCCAAGAGAGGTGTTTATTTCTGTCTCGAGGGCGTTATACTGAGCGACAATTACACTTTGCGCATTTACAGAATCCGATGCTGCGCCAGTGGTACCTAGTGTTGCAGCAGCCAAACTTCTTATTAGATGAGTTACACCACTGCCGGCTCCCGATCGCGCCGTTAATGTAAGGTTAGTCCCGTTCAAGTTAGAAATAGTATTTACGTTGCTTGCATTACTAATNANCAAATTTCTNCCATTAAAATTTGAATTACTAACAAATCCGTAGGCCTGCGACATTAGTTTATCAAAGTCCGCCTTTACAATAACACGCTGAGCCGTGGTTAGCCCTCCGTTGGCCAACTCAGTAAGCTTTTGCCTGATATCCTGAAGGAGATCTGAGATTGCAGTCACACCGGCNAGTGCAATTTCACCAATACCTTTAGAGTTGTTCAGACCCTGCGTAATTGCACCGAGGGCTCTTACATCTCCTCTAACACCTTGAGCTATGGCAAAGTTGGACGCATCATCTGTAGCGCTGGTAACCTTAAGGCCAGTTGATAGTCTCTCCTGGGTCTTGGANAGCTTTTCGTTTGTCCGTTCTAGATTTCGGAGAGCCACAAACGCTTCTGGGTTTGTTACGATACTATTTGACATTTATCTTTCCTTCTCACTTTCTTGTGAGGCAGAAGTGACTGCCTTAAGCCTTTATTAAAAATTTAAAATACTACCTTGCATAACTTATAATAATTTTTCAACTTACAGAGTTTATAAATTTCAAATTTGTGAAGCAAGTATTGGGCCAACTTTTCAGAATGGCTATTAATACATTGTTTTTNTTATCTTTATTTCTTTTAGACGCCTCATGGGATTTAACATTCAAGAAACATTTAAAGGGTTAATTTTACCATTTAATTGAAAATGGTTTAGTGAAGAGGACATATTTTCTCTTCTCGTATGAAATTTTGTACAGTTTTACCGGTTCTCTCCGCAACCTTTTCGGAAGAGAAAATTTCATTCCCGGCCAGCATCGGATAACAATTCATAAAAAGTGGGTCACCGCCCCTGGAGGATCGAAAATTTGGATAATAGGTTGATATAGTAGTAACTCCAAGCGCACAAGAAAGATGCAAAACTGTCGTACTAGCCGAAATAACCAGGTCTAAGGAACTTATAAGTGCAGCTACTCCTTCCAAATCATTTACTTGATCTAAATCCTTAATTGTCTCTAATTTAATGCTTTTGCCATGCTCCTTCGCAAGCTCCTCATCATCAACTCCATACTGCAGACTTACCAGCCTGATACCTTTTTCTTTTGGCATAAATGCCAAGAGATCCTCAAGCTTTGGGTACACAGAAGGCCAATTCGGCGCAAACCCGCTCCGCCAACAAACACCAATGATGGTTTGACCAGGTTCTTTACGCAAATATCTCTTAAAGAATTCCTTCCTTTTGGGGTTTGCTTTTAATCCTATCCCCGCCGAGACTTGTGTTTTGAGATCCGCCCTAAAAAATTTTGGCAAATCACCGCAAAGAACATATGATTCGAGATTATATTTTCTTGTGACCTGCGTGTAGTCGTAGTAGACACCACCCCCAGGGTCAGACTTTACTTGCCTGGGTATAACAATTATTTCGGGAAAACTTCGCCTAAAAATTGGCACCCATCTTTCATCACATTCTATAATGACGGCCTTATGTTTTCTTAAAAGGTCGGGTAAGCAGCTTAAATATAAAATTTCATCCCCTATACCCTGCTCAGAACATACCAATAATTTTCCGTTGATCTTTTTTTCCTGCTGCCATCTTTTTGCCGGCAGTCCGCGTCTATCAACCGCACCGTCGTATTCGAAACGATCACTCCAATGTTTCCAGCCCCTTTTTTCTTGGCCCAAGGCAAAGCAAGTCTCCCAAAGAATATGCGGGGTAAAACCCAGATCATCGAAAACCTGCATTGTGACTCTGGCAAAAAAATAAGCTGCGTGCAGTACTCCGGATCTTTGAAAAAGTATAGAAAGAGCTTGATATCTATTGCCTTGTCCGGGATCAATTAATATTGAACGCTTAATACCAGATAATCCGGGATCAAGTAAGTTGGCCCGCCCACAGTTAACCCCATGCCAGAACCAAATCAGCGGATTAGATCTATCAGAAATTATCGCGCAGCGACCCCAAAATGGCACATTTATTCTATCCAGGACCCTTTGTATCTGCTTTTGAAAGTCAATTTCAAGCTGAGGCTGTTTATCCTCTGCCTCAGCCCAAATGTTTAATGATCCTAGTAAATTAAAATAGCTGCTTAAGTTGTCTGGCGCTAAAAGAATACTTTTAGAAATAGCACTAAAGGCCATACTCCCTTTTTCACCGGCCATATTTGCCAAACTTAATTCTTGATAGCAGTGATGAGAAAGCGGGTTGAGAGATACCGCTTCCTCGGCCTCTGAGATGGCCTCACTATTACGGCCTGTAAGTCTTGAGGCAGCCGCCAACCTCAGGCGGGCCACCCAATTTTCTGGAGCAATCGCCACCGCCTTTTGCGCAGGCTCTAAAGCCTCTTNCGGCTGGGCCTGTTCGAGAAACAACTCACACAAATTCAGGTTCGGTTCATATTCCGACTCGATCATCAGAGCACGTTTAAACGCTCTAGCGGCTTTTAGCGCGTCGCCTCCCGCCTTTTCGACTACCCCCATCCTATTATAGAAAACCGCTATTCCTGGATCCGCAATTATAGATTTTCTTATATAATGGCATCCTAAGATTATATGCTGCTGCTGATATAGTAGTGTCCCATATGAATTTAATATTGTGCCGTCCAGCGGCAATAAATTCAGAAGCTTTTGATAAATAGTTGCCGCATCACCGAAATTGCCTAACTCATGCAAATTAAGCGCTTTTTGCCATTGTTCCTCTATATCGTCAGCAGAAAGTAGGTTAATTGAACCGTTATTATCCATATTAGATTCAATCTAAGCCAGAATTTGCGCCAGTCAGGATTACAAACCGATGGAGATTTGTCCCTGTTTTAGCTTCCAGGGGGGACAACTATTTCCTATTTTTCACTATCTGTTTTTACGGTAGTCGCGTCGTCCAGCCCCTTCATAATATCGCGATTGACTGATATCAATGCGTCCAATCCAACATCCCCGTTCAGAGCCGCTTGCGTCTCTTTATTAACCCAGATTCCCAGGCTTAAAATACCCCCCCGTAATTTTTCAGGGAGTTTATTATCTTCGCTGCGGCAGTCGTCCATGAAAGTGGACCAAACTTCGTTGTTCCAGTTAAGAGCATGCGCCAGCATTTTCATTTTTGCCGGGTTTTTACGCATGTCTCCGTCAGCTTCCTTTGCCTCTATTAATGCAGCCGTGACTTGCGCCAGCAGCCTATACTCTGCATTTCTCGAGGAGGCAGTTTTGTTTAACGCCTTCTTGTAAGCATCAATTCCCGACATGTGCAGCCTCTGATTGCGCTTCGTTTGTTCCGACCTTTAGCATTTCGTCCTCGTAAGTCATAAGCGCCTTACAAGTTTTCATTGCCCTGTAATAATTTTTACTGTTTACATCCTCAACAATGTGAAGCAGTGTCCGTCTAACTTCTGAAAATGTGGTCGCATCCATAAAATCTTCTACATAACTCATGAAGGTATCGCGATACTTGTTCACGTTCTCTTGATCCAGGTACATTACCAATATAGAGAAGTAGATCCGCCGCGACGGTGTAGTTGCCTCACTTTCTTGCATTACATCTTTACCTAGCAATATCGTTTCCCGGTTTCGCAACCAAAAGAACGCGCCTTTATTTCCGGCTACCATTACTGCGCCGTTTACAACAAACTTCTCGCCAGACTTAACATTTATTTTTAAAGGCACTGCGATCCATTCCTATCACAACTATCCTATTCTCCCGTATTTAGAGAATCATTGTCAAATAAAAGCTTTTGGCTTCGTGCGTTATGCCGGATTATATTTTTTTCATGAGTTTGAAAAGAGCAAACCTTTATTTGCTGTTAAATGGGTTTTTTATTTAAGAACTTTTCAGAAAATTAGACTTCTTAATAATTTTCAGTTATTTTTCAGTTACTTATTTTATTTAATTAAAGTATTATAATATATGAATAATGAAGGTAATTCTTCGCAGGGAGCCACACCGCCACAACAGTTTCAGATAATTACTTCAAAAAGTCGGGGGAAGCCAGCAACAAACTACATACGAGAGAAATTCTATAAAACTTCTGCTGCCAACCGAATCACCTTAAAAATTATTTTCTGAATCCCTGCCGGCAGCCATTATATTTTTCAGCCCGGGAGGATCCAACATTATTTAATCGTGAACTAAATTTTCCGAATTCCTAAAAAAATTTAGGGTGGGTAAATTAGACACCCACCCTATTAAGCGTTGTTTATCTGAATAGTCCAAGAAGAGACTGCGGTCTCTGGTTAGCTATCCCGAGTGCTTGAACCGCTAGCTGTTGTTGAACCTGCAGTGCAGTGAGCCTTGCCGACTCAGTTGCCAAATCGGCGTCAACATAAGAACCAATAACCTCTTCCCTAGTTGCCTTAAACGCTGTAAGCAAGTCCTGGTTACGTGAGAGTTCCGCGGATCTAGCCTGGAGTTTGCCAAGAGCATTTCCCATAGCAGTCTCGTACAGAGCAAAATTATTTGTTAACACCGAATTTGCGGCGGCGGTGTTTTGAGTTGCCGCAGCCTTCGTTGCAAACGAATTTAAATGTGTAAAAATTGCAACCGTATCATCATGAGTGATTGTTATGGTGTTACCTGCGGCCGCTATAGATCTCGCACCGCCGAGAATTCCAGTCTGTACAGTGATGTCAGCTGCACCGCCACCTACGGAGAATAAATCAACCAAAGCCCCATTTATGATGTCATTGTTAGCAGCCTGTTTGGCAAAGCCCCTAGCTTGAGAAATAAGTTCAAATATCTCCTCAGAAATAACATTTCTCTGGGCTGTAGTGATCGTAGAATCTGCTTGTTCCTGAAACTTTGCCCTTAGAGAAGATGTCAAATCAGAGATGGCCTCTGCTGCCGCAAGTGTATAATCAACAATACCCTTAAATTTTGCGATAGCTGCTTGAGTGGATTCGATGGCCTTAACTTCCCCTCTCAAACCATTGGCAATTTGATAGGTTGAAGCACTATCCATCGCGTTCGCCACTCGCAAACCAGACGCTACTCTGTTTTGAGCGATATCTAAGTTTCTATTAACTTTGTTGACACTTTGAAGTGCGGTATACGCCGCAGGATTCGTATATATAGAATTAAATGCTACCATTATCGGTCCCTTTTTTCTAAGGTTAGCGGGCATTTTGCCCAAACACGACAGAGGTTTTTACCACTTCGCTCCTTAAAATAGGGACGATTTTTTCCAAGTGTCAACAAAAAAAGAGCGCAAAAAGCTATTCAACAAGCTTCCGCAGTTAAAAATTTCATTTTTTATTATATTTTTCAATAAGTTACATAACAAAAAAAAATTTTATGGTTTTAGAAAGAGGGAAGGTGAAACTTGCACCCTCCCCTCTATTCTAGTAATTCTGAAAGTATTACCTAAACAAGCTAAGAATTGTTTGAGGCCTTGTATTAGCAATCGATAATGTTTGTACCGATAGTTCTTGTTGAATTTGTTGGGATGTTAATTTTGCTGACTCTCGGGCTAAATCAGCATCGACAATGTTACCGAGACCGACTTGGGACGTATCGCGCAACTCTTCCAGAAACCCTGTTTGAAGGTCAAGTGCGCGGACCTCAGCACCAATTGTACCTAATGCAGCGCCAACAGTTGCCTCGAGAGTAGTAAACTGTCCCACAATAACACTCTGGGCGTTGACAGCGGTGTTTATTGTGATTCCCGCAAGGCTTCTCAAATGGTTTTTAACATTTGGCTGGGCAGTTAATGTTAACTGTGCGCCTCCTAAGTTTGCAAGCGTATTAACGCTGGTAGCTCCGGACGTTAAAAGCTCAAATCCGTTATACGTTGCGTTCGTAACAAAGTTCGCTGCCTGTGACAGCAACTCGCCGTAGTCATTCAGAATAATCGTTCTTTGGGCCGTTGAAATACTAGAGTTCGCAAGCTCTGTAAGTTTCTGCCTAATATCAATCATCAAGTCAGAAACAGCGGTAGCCCCGGCAACGGCGACCTTGCCCACAGCCTTCGAGTTGTTGAGGCCCTGGATCACGGAGTCAAGAGCTCGGATTTCCCCTCGAATACCCTGTGCCACAGCAAAGGCTGACGCATCGTCGAGAGAACTGGCAACTTTAAGACCAGTTGAAACTCTGTTCTGCGTGACGTCGAGACGCTGATTGATTTTGTTGAGAGAACGAAGCGCTGTAAACGCTGATGGGTTTGTAAATACTGAGTTATTAATCGACATTTTTTATATTCCTCATTCTAAGTTAAATCGGTTTCTACCGACCGAGATTTTCTCGTTGATGAACAGCTTATAACAGCATTAAATTAATTTGTAAAGTATTTTATATAATTTTTTTATATTTTTTTATTAAATTTACTTTTTTATATAATATTTAAAGCAAAATTATTTTAAAATGTCATTTTTATGTTTAAAATCATATTATTAAGGCAATAATTTTTAATTAC
>NZVJ01000010.1 GCA_002701455.1 Rhodospirillaceae bacterium | reverse complement strand
ACCTTTAGGCTAACTAGTTAACACGTCTCTTCGTTGAGAATTAGATTGGAGGGGTTGGAATGTATGTAATAATTGTAGACTTTCTTATTAAAGAAAATGAAGTTGAGAAATTCAAACCACTTATGCTAGAAAATGCCCGCGCGTCGCTTATGGACGAGCCAGGTTGCCGGCAGTTTGACGTATGTTTTGATTTAGATAACACCAGAAAGTGCTTTCTTTACGAAGTTTATGACAACAAATCTGCTTTCGACGCACACTTGGCAACGGAACATTTCAAAAGCTTTGATAAAGCCGTGGTGTCAATGCTGGAGAACAAACAAGTAAGGGCACTCAATTTAATTCAAGGAACGACACTACCGAGATTGGATGGGACGGTATAAAATTAGGTCAATACGTAAGTTCAATTTTGTATATTCTTGGCTCAACAAGATTATAACCTAAAAAAAAGAAATGGATTTGAAGATGGATGGAGCTATTCAAAGTTTTCTCTCAGGTATCCCATTTTTACTGACACATTTCGGGGTAACCCTAGTTATGCTCGTGGTTGGCGTATTTGTTTACGTTAAGATAACTTCTCATGACGAGATGGCCCTAATAAGGGATGGAAACAGCGCGGCGGCTGTATCTCTATCCGGCGCTATATTAGGGCTTGCTATTCCATTAGCTTTTTGTATGGCAAACAGCGTAAATATCTATGATATTGTGATTTGGGGAGTTGTTGCACTAGTAATCCAACTTATTACCTTTTTGGTTATTGATCTTTGGTTAAGAGATTTATCCCGGAAAATAGAAGACGGTGAGGTAGGAACAGCTATTTTATTGGTTTCCGTGAAACTGGCGGTGGCCTCAATTAACGCGGCGGCCATATCTGGATAAAAAACTTCATATAATGTCGATAATATTACTTTCGCATCTTATTTTGGCTTAACTCTGTAGACACCGGTTACGACTTCATTGCGACCTTCAACCATCTGCGGAGTTTCGACACTATATTCAGCAATTTTTTCAAGCGGGCCCCATGGAAAATAAGATCTGCCAGGGTCACCAATTAAAATTTCTGTTCCCTCCCGAGCCTTATCTAGAAGCCATTTAATAATATTTTTCGACATTGGCTGTTCGTAAAATACGTCGCCGGCTAGTATTGTCTCCCAACCGTTTTTTTTTGGGCGGCGTCTTGCTGAGTTCGAAATTAAATTTTCTTCTAGAATGCTGGGACTTAAGTTAAGTCTGTTAGCCATGATATTTAAACTTATCGATTTGCAGGCAAGTGAGTCGATTTCATTGAAGTCAACATGCCTAGCTGAAGCTAGTAAAGCGGCAATCCCGGCTATTCCCGAACCAGAGGCGAAATCGAGAGCATATTTATCTTTAATAACTAACGGATTGTCTAAAAGATAGCGCGCAATAGCTTGCCCTCCTGGCCAAGGAAACGCCCAAAATGGGGGATCTATATCTTTTTGCTTTAGGTCGTTTTCGGTCATATGCCAAAGTCTCGTGATGTCCAATGCCATATACAATTTTATCTCTGGAACAAGGGATAACCTGGAGAGACTGGTGTTTGTTCTAATAAAGTTGAAATAATTTTGTTTCACTTTCAACCGCTATAGATAGCTACTGTGACGATTAAACCAAACAGTCGATTTGATTTAAACTTTTTGAGGCAATTGATCGGTGAATTTATATCCAATGTTAGAATCTGCCAAACAAGCTGGGTCCCCGAAATAACTATAAGGGAATAGAAAAAAACACCAAAATTATTCAGCAAACCAATAGCTAATAGTCCGCTTAGTGTCGTGCCATAAAACGCGACTAAAAATAATTTTGTTTTGTCTCCGAGAAAAAGAGCTGAGGACTTTACACCAATAAGCGCATCGTCCTCTCTATCTTGATGTGCATAAATAGTGTCATATCCGAGTGTCCAGAATATCCCCAGCAAATAAAGAAGAATTGGTGATAAGGAAATAGAACCTGTTATAGCCGTCCAACCCATCAGAGCGCCCCAATTGAANGTGAGACCAAGAATTAACTGAGGCCAATATGTAACTCTTTTAAATAAAGGATAAGTGAAAACNAGAATAAGCACTAAGAATCCTAGCANCCAACAGCTTGTGTTAAGCTGAAACAAAATAAGNGCAGCTAAAACAAATAAAACANACAAAAACAAGATAGCTTTCTTGACGCTTATGTCGCCGGAAGCGATTGGACGGTCTGCGGTTCTGGCAACTAGTTTATCCATGTTTCGATCCCAGAGATCATTAATGGTGCAACCTGCACCACGCATGATTACGGCACCCAAACTAAAAAGTACGTAAAGGTAACCTAGCTCAAAAAGTTCCAGATGTTCCGGCTCTAGTTTCCATCCCAAAGCTAGGCTCCACCAACAGGGAAGTAACAGGAGCCATGTACCTATGGGGCGATCCAGTCTCATTAAACGAATATAGGGTCTCGCNAACGCTGGCATAAAACGGTCGACCCAGTTATTTCTGGGTATGTCACTGCGAGGCATCATTTCCNAATAAGAANATCTAACGTATTTAAATACATTTTGTCTTAGTGGGTTAGCGTTGTTATTGTCTTTTTATTTAATTGCGCCCTAGATTAATATCATCTACCGATATTTGAAAGAGGCAGTGTCGAACACAAAGGCTCGTTTGTGATCATGCAAGAGGATACGTCTCGAACAATGTCAAAAAACAATTATGAGGCACGACTCTTTGTCGAAGACACTTTATCAAGCAGAAAGTCATTGGTTTTAAAAAATGGCCAAGGGCATTACCTGCGAGCAGTACTGCGTCTTAAATCTGAAAGTAAAGTTGCCTTGTTTAATGGTATTGAAGGTGAATGGTTATCGACTATTAAAACAATCACAAAAAAATATGTAGAATTGGAAGTTATTAAAAAAATTAGATCACAAGAAGCAACTTCAAATATTTGGCTGGTTTTTGCACCGATAAAAAGAACTCGTATCGATTATCTTGCCCAGAAAGCAACAGAACTTGGTGTTGGAGCACTATGGCCCATTTTCACCAAGTTTACATCAGTAAGCCGGGTGAATACTGAAAGGCTAAAGTCAAACGCAATAGAGGCATCTGAGCAGTCNGGTAGGCTCACAGTTCCGGAAATATTAGTACCCATCGATTTTAGGACATTAATGATAGAGTGGCCAAAGGATAGAGTGCTGTTTTGTTTAGATGAGACGGGAGGGGGTATGCCGATTTTGGATGCTTTTCGATCTTCTGATTTTAGAGCAGCAGGATTATTGATAGGTCCAGAAGGTGGTTTTGCAAATGAAGAACTTGACCAAGTCGACAAACTAGGCAATGTGTGTCGCGTAAGNTTGGGGAATCAAATCCTAAGGTCGGATACGGCNGCNGTGGCCGCTCTAGCTTGTTGGCAAGCCNTTGCGGGCGATTGGCGATAACTCTACGTGGAAAAAACTCGATTGTTAAAAGGAAAATAAATGTCACGACCCCCNGACTCCGAAGGCGAACCAATTGAAGATAAATCACAATTAATAGAAGATTTAGAATCCGGATGCACGCCTAGAGAAAATTGGCGAATTGGAACCGAGCACGAGAAGTTTCCCTTTCGATTGTCAGACCACAAGCGACTGCCCTATGAGGGTCCTGATGGTATTTCCGAGATATTAAGNCGACTTACACGCTTCGGGTGGCAGCCGATAAAAGAAAGAGATAATACGATCGCGCTTTCCCTCGAGGGATGCGCTATTACGCTGGAGCCTGGCGGGCAATTTGAACTCTCCGGTGCTCCGTTGGAGACGATACATCAGACCTGTGACGAAGTGCATACTCATTTGGCCCAAGTGAAAGAGGTGGGAGAAGAACTAGGTATTGGNATGTTGGGGCTCGGTTTTGATCCATCGTGGCCAAGGGATGAAATACCCTGGATGCCAAAAGGCCGNTATTCCATAATGAAACGTTGGATGCAAGAGGTGGGGACNCTGGGGCTGGATATGATGCTTAGGACTTGCACCGTTCAAACGAATTTAGATTTTAGTCATGAAGGTGATATGGTGCAAAAATANAGAATAAGCTTAGCGCTTCAACCTTTAGCGACAGCACTATTCGCAAACTCTCCTTTCCATGAAGGTAAATTGAGTAATTACTTATCTTTACGAAGCAATGTCTGGACTGACACGGATCCCTACAGGTGTGGAATGCTGCCTTTCGTATTTGAAGACGGCTATGGCTTTGAACGTCATGTAGACTATATCTTGGATGTTCCGATGTACTTNGTATATCGAGATGGAATATATCATGATGTAGCTGGTAAAAGTTTTAGGGATTTCATGGACGGCAAACTAGAGGGGTTTGAGGGTGAACTGCCGCATATGGGTGATTGGACAGACCATATGACGACTAATTTTCCCGAGGTCCGGTTGAAAAAATATCTGGAAATGCGTGGAACAGACGGGGGGCCATGGAAGAACTTATGCGCTCTGCCGGCCTTTTGGGTGGGGTTGCTTTATGANGCAGACGCGCAGCAGGCGGCTTGGGATCTCGTTAAAGANTGGACTGAGNTGGAAAGAGAGGATATGAGAAGAACNGTGCCAATTCAGGGNTTNTCCNCCAAATTCCGAAATACGACGGTTCAAAAACTTGCAAAGCAAGTCTTATCAATATCCTCTCAAGGCCTNAAGAATAGGAGAAAACTAGATGCTGCCGGCAACGACGAATCGGGNTTCTTGGANACACTTCGAGATATAGCGGACCGCGGTAAAACCCCGGCCGATGAGTTGATTGACGCTTTTAAAACACGATGGTCAGGAAGTGTTGATCCCGTATACAGCGAGATGCGATACTAGAGAAGGTTTTGATGAGTACTTAAAAGTCAAACTGACTGAAAGTCAGACTGCAGAAAAATTAAACTGCAGTTCCACCAACCGTGACCCCGTTCATTTTTAAGGTAGGTTGCCCAACCCCAACGGGGACCCCTTGACCGTCTTTCCCACAAGTTCCGACGCCCTCATCGAGCTTCATGTCGTTTCCGATCATTGATATTTTATTCATTGCGTCCGGNCCATTGCCNATCAACGTNGCTCCCTTGACCGANTTTTTAACCTTTCCGTCTTCTATCATGTAAGCTTCACTAGCAGAAAATACAAATTTNCCTGAAACTATATCCACCTGCCCTCCTGAAAAATTAACAGCATAAAGACCGTTCTTTACGCTTTTAATTATTTCTTCTGGTTCGTACTTGCCGCCGAGCATATAGGTGTTGGTCATGCGAGGCATGGGATGATGAGCATAGCTTTGTCGGCGCCCGTTTCCCGTGGCTGGTACACCCATAAGTCTAGCGTTTTGACGGTCTTGCATATACCCAACTAATATCCCATCTTCTATCAATACATTCCGTCGAGATGGTGTGCCTTCGTCGTCCACCGTTATAGATCCCCTTCGGTCAGGTATCGTTCCGTCGTCCACAACCGTTACTCCTTTAGAAGCTACTCTTTTTCCTATCAGACCAGTAAAAGTTGAGGTTTTTTTTCTATTGAAATCACCTTCCAATCCGTGACCCACTGCCTCGTGCAGCATCACACCAGGCCAGCCAGGTCCTAAAACCACATCCATTTCTCCGGCGGGAGCGGCTGTAGCTTCTAAATTGACTATAGCGATTCTCAGGGCTTCATCTACCTGCCCCTGCCAGGAATCTGGGCAAATGTATTTATCATAGCCTAGCCTTCCACCAACACCTGTTCCACCGCTTTCCATTTTATTGCCATCACCCACTACGACGGAAACATTCAACCTCACTAAAGGTCTTATATCGGCAACTCGAAACCCGCCCGGTCGAATAATTTGGACTGCCTGCCACGATGCAGAAAGAGAAGCGGAAACTTGTTTTATTCGTGCGTCTTTATCTCTTGCATAGGCGTCAATTTCCTTNAAAAGTTTAACCTTATCGGGAAANTCTATCCCCAGCATCGGATTTTCGTCTGTGTAAAGACTAATGTTGGTCGCAATGGGGTGGTCTCCGACGCTTTCATTTTGACCGGTACTCACATTTTTAACCGTATCTGCCGCTCGTTTAATGGCAGATTCACTTAGGTCGGAGGAGTGTGCATAGCCTCTNGCTTCTCCGGCAACTGAACGAATGCCAAACCCCTGTGATGTATCGTAAGATGCTGTTTTTAGACGGCCGTCGTCGAAGGCAAATGCCTCGGATTGGCAATATTCTAGAAACAATTCTCCATCATCTGATTGTCCTAGCGTGTCATCAACGATGCGGTTCAAATGGTCTTTATCTAAGTCTCTATCCTTAAAAAAAAGTTCATCTGTTTTTGCCAAAGCACTCATATCAAAGCCTTCCCTCGTTCCTTCACAGCCGTTTCATTTTATATAGGATAAGAAACAGTAATTTAAATGATATTACCCCATGGGTACTATAAACCACAACATAGGGTTGTTTTTGTGAACAAAATCCCTTAAATCAGGATGGCAACGCGACTTTCTGATGCACTGCAGTATTGTGAGATAATAACAAGTAAGAGTTAATTTTGTTATCGTTCAAATCTGAGGTATAACAGCACAGATCGGTTGTTTGCAGATGAGCTTTATATACGGGGGCAGAGAGCGCTAGATATGATAAAAATACGAAAGCTTAGTTGGTTTGTTTCGACAGTAATTGGGTTAGCTGTTACCGCGTACGCTTCCTTACTTTCCGGTGCATCAGCCGAGATGAAGCCCTGGCAACTGGGCGTTCCGGACCCCGTGAGCCCGGTTGCAGTTAGGATCCATGAGTTTCACGATTATCTACTTTGGCTTATCACAGCGATAACAATTTTTGTTCTGGCGCTCCTAGTATATGTTTGCTTTCGTTTTAAGGCCTCTAGAAATCCTAACCCATCAAAGACAACACACAACACTACGATCGAAGTTTTATGGACAGTGGTACCTGTTTTAATATTGGTGGTTGTTGCCGTTCCTTCATTTAAAACACTTTATTATGGAGACCGGGCAGTGGACCCTGATATGACTATAAAGGTCACTGCGAATCAGTGGTATTGGACCTATGAGTACCCAGATCAGGGAATAACTTTTGACAGTTATATGGTCCCGGAGGAAGAAATAGACCCAAAAACGCAAACTTATTTATTATCTGTTGATAATCCCCTCGTAGTACCTGTGGGAAAAAAAGTGCAGGTGCTGGTAACGAGTAATGATGTGATGCACTCTTTCTATGTACCACAGGCCGTGGTTCAGATTTACGGTATAGCGGGACGTACAAATGAAACTTGGATGCAGATAGATAAAGAAGGCATTGTATACGGGCAGTGCAATCAAGTTTGCGGCATTAACCACTCAGCTATGCCAATCGCGGTTAAGGCACTGCCGGCCGAAAAATACGAAGCGTGGTTAACTGAGGCCAAGAAAAAATTCGCTTCTGCCGCACCAAAAGTTCAGGTCGCAAGCAGTAACATAAGTAATTAGTAAGCCTGGGGGAAAAAATGAGTGCTGCAGAGCATACACATCACGACAGTCATGACCACGGAACGCCAACGGGCTTTCTAAGATGGTTGTATTCAACAAACCACAAAGATATTGGAACAATGTATCTGATATTCTCTGTGATAGCCGGCCTGATAGGCGGTGCCATCTCGATGTATATGAGGATGGAATTGCAAGACCCGGGCGTTCAGTACATGGAGAACGGGCATGTGTGGAACGTTTATGTGACAGCCCACGGGCTTATAATGGTCTTTTTTGTGGTTATGCCGGCACTCATAGGAGGATTTGGAAACTGGTTTGTTCCCCTCATGATAGGCGCCCCCGATATGGCATTTCCCCGAATGAACAATATTAGCTTTTGGCTGCTTATTCCGGCGTTCTTACTACTTTTATTATCTGTCTTTGCAGACGGCGGTGCAGGTGTGGGTTGGACTATTTACCCGCCGATGTCTGGGAAGGAAGGCACGCCTGGGATGTCAATGGATATGGCAATATTATCGCTGCATTTAGCCGGAGCATCATCTATACTTGGCGCGGCGAACTTCATCACCACCATCTTTAATATGAGGGCACCCGGCATGACACTGCATAGAATGCCGTTATTCGTCTGGGCAATGCTTATAACTGCTTTTCTTCTGCTGTTATCCCTGCCCGTATTGGCTGGTGCTATAACGATGCTGCTTACCGACCGTAATTTTGGTACAACGTTTTTCATACCCTCGGGCGGTGGGGACCCAATCTTATTTCTCCATTTATTCTGGTTCTTTGGGCATCCCGAAGTTTACATAATGATTTTACCCGCATTTGGCATCGTTAGTCATGTTATCTCTACATTTTCCAAGAAACCGATTTTTGGCTACTTAGGTATGGCGTACGCAATGGTTGCCATTGGTTTCGTCGGCTTTATTGTTTGGGCACACCATATGTACACCGTTGGATTGGATGTTGACACAAAGGCTTATTTTACTGCCGCAACAATGGTTATTGCAGTACCCACCGGCGTTAAAATTTTCTCTTGGATAGCTACGATGTGGGGTGGATCTATTACTTTTAGGATCCCGATGTTATGGGCAATTGGTTTTATTTTTCTTTTCACTGTCGGAGGTGTTACAGGAGTTGTGTTAGCGAATGCCGGCGTGGATATTATGTTGCATAACACCTACTATGTAATTGCTCATTTTCACTACGTTTTATCACTTGGTGCAGTGTTTGGTATTTTCTGTGGATTTTACTATTGGTTCGCGAAAATGACTGGGTATAATTATAACAGCACTCTAGCGTCGCTGCACTTTTGGCTAACGTTTATTGGCGTTAACGTGACATTTTTCCCACAGCATTTCCTGGGATTGGCCGGGATGCCGCGCCGTTATATAGATTATCCAGAGGCTCTTCATGGATGGAATATGGTATCCTCATATGGGGCATATGTGGCGGGTTTAGGCACTCTGGTCTTTGTTGTCCTTATAATAGAGGCCTTCATTAAAAAGAGAGCCGCGGAAAATAATCCATGGGGTGAAGGTGCAACTACTCTTGAGTGGACTTTGTCTTCCCCTCCACCTTTTCATACTTACGAGGACTTGCCGCGCGTTAACTAACTAACTTAGTTAACATAGCGAAACAATGGGGGTAGATTTGGCGTCTTTTACTTCGATTGACACATCTGTGTCTCTGAGGTCCGACACCTCTCCTTGGTCTCACTTTCGCGATTTTTGGGCCCTGTTAAAGCCACGGGTTATGTCATTGGTAGTTTTCACCGGTTTTGTGGGCATGTTTTTAGCTCCAGGGGAACTGCATTATGTATTACAGACAGTGGCTATCATCTGTATCGCCGTTGGCGCGGGCGCTTCAGGTGCTATAAATATGTGGTTTGACCGCGATATCGATCAGATAATGTCCAGAACCCGGGGCAGGCCAATCCCATCAGGGCGTGTTAACCCAGAGGCGGCGCTAACTTTTGGCGTCGTTTTATCTGGGGGATCGATAATGATTATGGGACTGGCAGTCAATTGGCTGGCGTCTTTTTTACTAGCATCCACAATCGCCTTCTATATTTTTATTTATACTGTTTGGTTAAAGCGCTCTACCCCTCAAAATATTGTTATTGGTGGAGCGGCGGGCGCACTTCCGCCTGTTATAGGTTGGGCAGCTATTTCAGGTAGTGTTTCCCTCGATCCAATAATTTTATTTACTTTAATATTTGTTTGGACGCCCCCTCATTTCTGGGCCCTCGCTCTGTATCGAAGCGACGATTACGAGGCGGCCGGAGTGCCAATGTTGCCGATTACGCATGGTCCACAACAGACCAGGCGACAAATTTTAATTTATAGCTCCATTCTATTTTTAGTGAGCCTTTTACCATATTTAGTTGGAATGGCGGCACTGACATACTTTATTGTTGCTGGAGTTATGGGAGCGTTGTTTTTAGTTTTAGCGTGGCGTGTGTATAGGTTTGGTCTGGTTAAGAATTGTAAGCAACTCTTTGGCTTCTCCATATTGTATTTATTTGTTCTATTTTCAGCGCTGTTAGCAGACAAAGCAATCGGCTTTCCGTTTCCATTAGAACTAGCAAAAGTGTTGTATTAATGGTTGCTTCTAAACCAACGGTAAATACGGATCGTAAAACCTTTAGAAATTCAAAAAAAGGAAAAAACTGGGCTCTTTTTGGCGTAATAGTCGCTTTTTGCGTGCTTTTATTTATCATCACGATTGTTAGAATGTTGTAGAGTGATTAATGGAAAAAACTAACGTCAAAGTTCAAACGCAAAAGGGGAAACAAAAAACACTACTTCTAGTGGCAAGCGTTGTTTTTTTTATGGGTGCCCTTAGTTACGCCTCTGTACCACTCTACAAGCTCTTTTGCCAAGTAACTGGTTATGGTGGAACAACCCAAGTCGCTCAAAATCTCTCAGATAAAGTTATCGATAGATCGGTCACAATCCGGTTTGACGCAAACGTTAATCCAGCATTAGATTGGAAATTTGTGCCAGCTCAAAAATCCATCGAGTTGTCTGTTGGTGAAAACGCACTTGCATTTTATAGAGCTGAAAATACGGGCAGTGCCCCTGTGGTTGGTACTGCGACATTTAATGTAACACCAGATAAGGCAGGAATATATTTCAATAAGGTAGAGTGCTTTTGTTTCCAGGAACAGCTTCTGGCGCCAAACCAAGTAATAGACATGCCGGTGTCATTCTTTATTGATCCTGAAATGATGAATGATCCAAATTTAGATGATGTTACAACCATTACACTGTCATATACTTTCTTCAGGTCCCAGGCCCAATCAGGAACGGTTGCAACTAATGAAAAAAAAGCAGGCTAAGATATTGTAATATTGGTCCAAAAGGGGATAATGCGAGATTGAAGTTAACTTTGCAGAGCTGTAATTAACGGGGAAAGAGGAATACATGAGCGGCGGACACAGTCACTCCTTTCATTTGGTAGAACCCAGCCCGTGGCCGGCGTTAGGCGCTATGGCTGGGTTTGTTACGGCCGTAGGTGCTATAATGTTTATGCACGATAAGCCATTTGGCGTCCCAATTATGACAACTGGCTTGGTTTTTATCTTAGTAACAATGTTTTTCTGGTGGCGCGATGTAATAAGAGAAGCGGAACATCAAGGACATCATACACCGATAGTACAGATCGGCATGCGCTACGGAATGATTTTATTTATCGCATCAGAGGTGATGTTTTTTCTCGCTTTCTTTTGGGCATTTTTCGATTCGTCGCTCTACCCTGATACCGGTATATGGCCTCCAGCCGGGGTAGAAACGTTTGATGCGTTTGATATACCATTAATCAATACAATGGTTTTGCTGTTATCTGGCTGTACGTGTACTTGGGCTCATGCCGCATTGCTTGAGAACGACAGGAAAAATTTGGTATTAGGACTTGGTGTCACAATCCTTCTTGGAGCTGCGTTTACGGGGCTGCAGATATACGAATATGACCACGCAACTTTTGGTTTTAAAGATGGCATATATTCGTCGACATTCTACATGGCTACAGGCTTCCATGGCTTTCATGTCTTGGTTGGAACATGCTTCTTGGTTGTATGCTGGTTTAGAGCGAGGGCCGGACACTTCACTCCAGAGCATCACTTTGGATTTGAGGCGGCTGCATGGTATTGGCATTTTGTTGACGTTGTTTGGCTCTTTTTGTTTATCTGCATCTATTGGTGGGGTGGCTGATCAAAACAACTGTTAAAATATTCAGTTCGGTTTTGCTGCGCTAGAATTTCGAAGCTAACGGATGGCGCTGTTATTGTGTAAGCTACAACGGTTAGTGAGACTTGCAATTAGCAAATAAAATTTTATTTGTTTGAAATGAGGAATCCAGTCGCTCTCGAGGCTTGGAAACCACTTGAAGGAAACCTCAATTTAGAATGACGCAGCGTAGATTTACACCAACTTTGTGGCCGACACTGTTTACAATACCAGCCCTTTTAGTACTGGTGGGGCTTGGAACATGGCAGCTTCAAAGGATGCAGTGGAAAACCGAAATCATCGACACGTTTGAAGCACGAATGTCTGATAAAGCTATCGACCCGCCTGCCAGGGTGGAAGATATAGAAAAATGGAGATTTAAAAGGGTTACTCTGGTGGGTGAATTTTTGCATCAGAAAGAATTTACGATAACGGGCAAAACATTTGAAGGAACTGCCGGGTTTCATCTGATAACCCCACTACAAAGTGCTGATGGCAGAATCACACTCATCAATAGGGGTTGGATACCGGAACGACTGCGGCTGAGGAACACCCGCCCAGAAACTTTGACAAAAGGCAGTGTGCTTGTAGATGGTATTATACGAGAGGACAAAAAAAAGGGATATTTCGTGCCAGAGAACGAGCCGCAAAATAACGTTTGGCTCTATATTAATTCGGAGCAGATGGCAGCAAAAAGTCAGGTGGGGCCGATTGCAAACTATTATATTGATGTGCTTCGAGAACCTGGACCCTATGCCTTGCCAATTGGAGCTAGTGGCTCAATCAAGATGCGCAATGAACATCTTCAATATGCACTTACATGGTACTTCCTCGCTCTATCACTCTTAGTCATTTACGTCATATACCATTACCGGCCTGACGAAAATTAAGATGGAATCACACGAGGCCTATAGTCAGTTAGAAAAAAAAATCAAAAGGATTTCAAACCTTTCAGATGCAATATCCTTACTGTCATGGGATAGCCAAACAATTATGCCAAGCGGATCTAGCGATGTACGAGCTGAGCAAATTGCTACGTTGTCAGTTTTGAAACATGAAGAAATGACGTCGACTTTGATTTTCGACTTGCTGGCCAAAATAGATACTGAAGAATTAACGGACTGGCAAAGAGCGAATGTCCGTGAAATAGACCGAATTTACAAAACTGCTACGGCTTTATCGGCAGAACTTGTTGATGCGCGTTCCCGAGCGCAGCATCACTGTGAAGCTGTTTGGCGAATGGCTCGAAAGGACAGTTGTTTTGATTTGGTTGCCGAACCGCTTAATCAGTTGCTTGAGATCACAAGAGAAATCGCAGCTGTCAAAGCGGATAAATTCAATATGGAGCCTTATGATGCCCTGCTCGATGAATATGAACCGGGTGCCAAGGCAGAAAATTTAGACACAATTTTTGACTATCTAGAACCAAGACTCACCCAACTGCTTCAAAACGTTTTAGAACATCAGAAAAAAAATAATTATTCCGATATTTCTTTCCAAGTGAGCGAAAAGAAACAGAAGAAACTTGGTTTGAAATTAATGGCAAAGCAGGGCTTTAATTTCCAAAAGGGCCGGCTCGATAAAAGTGCACATCCCTTTTCGGGGGGTATACCGGATGATGTTCGTATAACTACACGATACGATGAACAAGATTGGGCAAGCAGTCTTATGGGTGTTATTCATGAGACAGGACATGCGTTGTATGAGCAAGGACTGCCCAGAGCTTGGAGAGGACAGCCTGTCGGGTTGGCTCGGGGCATGGTGCTTCATGAGAGCCAGTCTTTAGCGTTAGAAATGCAGGCTTGCCGATCCCGAGAATTTTTTACATTTTTGGCTCCAGTTATCGCAGAGGAGTTTGGTGTAACAGGGGTAAATTGGTCAGCTGGAGAGCTGCATCAAAAATGTTTAAGAGTTACCCCCAATTGTATTAGAGTCGATGCAGATGAACTCACATACCCACTCCACGTAATTTTTAGATATAGACTTGAGCAGGCTCTTTTAAATGGTGAATTGACTGTTAAAGAACTTCCGTCAGCCTGGAATGAAATTTTTATGAACAACTTTGGCTTTATGCCACCAAATGATAAGGAGGGTTGTTTGCAAGATATTCACTGGTATGATGGGGCATTTGGATATTTCCCCACTTACACCCTGGGCGCTATGGCAGCGGCGCAGCTATTTTCGGCAGCGCTAAAAGATAAACCAAAAACCCTGTCTAATTTGGAAAAAGGTGATTTCTCGGATTTATTAATTTGGTTACGAGAACATGTTCATTCCTGGGGAAGTTATTATTCCACCGATGAAGTAATTAAGCGCGCGACAGGCTCGCCTTTGGACCCAAGTTTTTATATTTCACATCTTGAATCAAGATACATGCAATGAATTATGTTTTTCCCTTTGTATCGGATCCATGCATTGTTTTTATAAAAAATCGGCCAAAACATCAGCAACATTTTTAGCTGAGGTGCCTAACTTTCTGTCCTCTACTACTTCCTTACCGAGCGGTGACGTCTCTACTAGACGATAAATATCTGCTGCACCTTCAAATAAGTTCTTTGGAAGACCAAGCTCTTTGTGTGTTTTTGATATTTCCTCCATCTCGCCAACCCATCGGTAAGCTTTCGGGCACATGCTCGGGAGACCTCTTTCGAGGTGTCCTAACAGGCTTTCCTGACTGAATTTAAGTTCAGCAAGAAATTCATTTTGAACATGGTGAATTTTTGCTGCTACCATTGAATTTATGGCAATCGCGGTCAGGCCCTTCGTTAAAGCAGCATAAGCCATTTTGATGCCGGAAGCGGAACCAATATTGGATCCTAAGTCCCTAAAATCAAGCCCTGATTGATTTAATGTGATTAACTCATTGGAACGAGTGCCTGATATGTATAAGCGGGGACTGTTATTTTTTGGCGCCCTCGGAGGTTCTCCGATAATGCCTCCATCTAAAAAATCTAATCCTGCTGCGCTTGAAAGCTTTTCAGCCTTTAATGCGGTTGATGGCGCTACTGCGTTTAGATCTACAAGAAGAGGCCTAGCCTTGTGAAAGTTAGCTAAATCGCACATGTTTTTTATGAAATTTAGAGCCTCATCTGGGCGCATTATTGAAAATATTATATCAACATCATCATACAAATTCTCCAATTTCCCAACATCAATAATACCACCATTTTTTGCGAGCGCTCTAGTTCGTTTGGAGCGCCCTTCAAGTGCCGAGACTACCTTGTATCCGGCATTTACCAATACGCGCCCAATTTCGTGTCCCATATCCCCAGGCGATTGAATAGCAATAGTGTTGATTGTCATAACGTAACCTTTTTAAAAATTAATCTATCCGTATTGTTGCAAGAATATCATCTCGTGAGTAGTCTACCCAAAATTTACCTTTGGAGATATTTTTTGCGTTATTTAAGTACTAGGGGCGTCGCACCAGAACTAAATTTTGATGATGTGTTAATAACCGGCCTCGCGCGTGATGGTGGACTTTACCTTCCCACGGATTGGCCCAAATTTTCTCCCGAAGATTTAAGGTCTTTTGCTTCCTTGTCCTACCCAGAGCTGGCCATCGAAGTTATGCGACCTTTCTTGGGTGATACCATGTCGCGAGAGGTCTTTGGTAATTTAGTTGATGCTACCTACAGGAAATTTTCGCACCCATCGGTTGCACCGATCAAACAATTGGAATCAAACATCTGGTTGATGGAGTTGTTCCATGGACCAACGCTGGCATTTAAAGATTATGCTATGCAAATATTGGGACGACTCTTTGACCAAGCGCTGTTAGCACGCGGAAAAAGGACAACTATTGTAGGCGCGACATCAGGCGATACGGGCTCCGCCGCTATAGAAGCGTGTAAAGACCGGGAAGCTATTGACGTCTTTATTTTCTTTCCAAAGGATCGCGTGTCCCCCATTCAGCAAAAGCAAATGACGACTGTTGATGCTGATAACATACATGCTATCGCGCTGGAGGGAACTTTTGACGACTGTCAGGATATGGTGAAAGCCCTGTTCAATGATCTTGAATTTAGGGACAAATTTGCTCTTTCTGCTGTTAACTCGATAAATTGGGCGCGATTGATGCCGCAAATCGTCTATTATTTTTGGGCAGGGTTATCGCTGGGCGTAGATGATCACCGACTAGTTTTCTCTGTTCCATCCGGTAATTTTGGAAATGTCTTTTCAGCTTACGCTGCAAAGAAAATGGGACTGCCTATTGAAAAGTTAATAGTCGCCACAAACAGTAACGATATATTGTCGCGGTTTTTCAATACAGGAACTATGGAAATCAAGGGGGTGCAGCCGAGCATTAGTCCAAGTATGGATATACAAGTATCCAGTAATTTTGAGAGGCTTTTATTTGATTTAATTGGACGAGATGGAGCTAGCACTAATAGGGTTTTGAAGGAATTTAGGAACGAAGGAAAATTCACGGTTTCGGAAGAAACTTTAATGGACGCGAGACGAACATTTGATGCTGTCTGTGTTGACGATATGGATACTTTGGGGCGTATCTCGAAAACATTTAAAGAAAAGGGTGAAATTCTAGATCCTCACAGTGCCATCGGTGTTGAAGGCGCTTATAGATTTGCATCAAGCGATGCTATGAAAAATGATATATCAATTGTATCGCTGGCCTGTGCGCACCCAGCGAAGTTTCCTGATGCAGTTCAAAAAGCAACAGGTGAGCACCCCAATTTACCACACCATTTAGACGATCTTTGGGAACGGAAGGAGCGACTGACCGTTTTACCAAATAAGTTTGAAGAAGTATCTAATTATATCGCCGATAATTCGCGAGTAGAATTAAAGTAAGCGGATAGAAAGGCGATGATAATTAACAAAACTCCAGAAATAACGGTCCTTGATAACAATATTACGATCGCGACCGATAGGATAGAATCTGTAGAAAGTGTGTCGGTAGGCGCTTGGTTTGGTGTGGGCACACGCAACGAAACAAAAGCTCAAAATGGTTTAGCCCATTTGCTAGAACATATGTTGTTCAAGGGAACACAAAGACGATCAGCCAAAGAGATTGCTGAGGAAATTGAATTTGTGGGAGGTTATCTAAATGCTTACACCTCTAGAGAACAAACGGCCTTCTTCGCAAGAACTTTATTAGATGATGTTGCTTTAGCGACCGATATTCTCTCAGATATACTGCAAAATTCTCTATTTGATGAGGCGGAACTTGAGCGGGAGCGTAACGTGGTTCTACAGGAGATTGGTCAAGCTATTGATACTCCTGATGATATAATTTTTGATCATTTTCAACAATGTGCATATCCAGATCAAGCAATTGGAAGACCGGTTCTGGGACAACCGGGGGTAGTGAGTGAACTCACGAGGCACGACATTGCAGGGTTTGTATCTAAAAACTACACAAATGAACGTTTAGTTTTTTCTGTGGCAGGAAATGTTGAGCACGAAGAGATAGTAGAACTGGTTAAAACAAAATTTGTTTTACTTCCTTGCGATAAGGACCCTTCTCCACTCGAACCCGTTAATTATAAAGGAGGAGACTTCCGGAAAGATCAAAAACTTGAGCAGATACATATAATAATTGGATTTCCAAGCGTTTCATACGATCATGAAGACTTTTATGCGTATCAGGTACTCTCAATGCTATTGGGGGGAGGGATGTCCTCCCGATTATTTCAGGAGGTAAGGGAGAAGCGGGGATTGGCATACTCAATTCAGTCTTTCACTACCTCGTATCGCGANGGGGGACTTATGGGGATCTATGCTGGTACNGGNGAGTATTNTATNGAGGAAATGCTGCCTGTNATATCTGACGAGCTTAACAANCTGACANATGTNGATCTTGAGCAGGAAGTTGAAAGATCAAAAATTCAGTTAAAATCTGCTTTACTAATGAGTAGAGAGGGAACGGCAAATCGTTGTGAGCAATTAGCGCAGCAGCTTCTGATCCATGGACGAAGTAGGTCTATCGCCGAAATAATAGAAAAATTAGAGAAGGTGGATAGTTTTTCAATAAGAAAAATAGCCTCTGTAATGCTCTCAAATCCGCCCACACTTGCAGCTCTTGGGCCAATTTCAAGGTTGGAAACGTATTCGAATTTTGAGAAACGTTTTCTATAATAACCTTTAGTTCACGGNAAATTTNAAGCTTGCATGACATAACAACCCATGNTCAAATTATTATGTAATAATTTGGATTATAGCGCATCGTGGCTTTGAGTTTTTTCTTACCAACATACCCCGAACCAACAATCGCGCTTTCACGTCTTTATTTAAGGCCGCCGGTTCGTCATGACTGGGTACAATGGGCAAAACTTAGATCTGAAAGTAAGGAATTTTTAATTCCATGGGAGCCAACATGGCCATCTGACGCATTGTCAAAATCGGCTTTTCGTCGGAGGTTGAACAGATATTCAGAGGATTGGTCTAATGACAGAGGGTATTCATTTTTTATTTTTACTAAAGAAGACCAACATTTAGTTGGGGGTATAACAATAGCGAATATTCGCAGAGGGGTCGCCCAGATGGCCTCTTTCGGCTATTGGATCGGCGAACGGTTTGCGCGGAATGGTTATATGACTGAAGCGGTACAGGGAACAGCCTTCTTCGCNTTTGATCAACTAGCTCTTCATAGAATTGAGGCAGCATGCTTGCCTAGTAATGAAGCTAGCCAAGGTGTTCTAAAAAACTCTGGTTTCAGCTACGAAGGGACAGCAAGAAAATATTTAAAAATCAACGGGAAGTGGCGCGACCACATGGTGTTTTCACTGCTTAGAGAAGAATTAATAGCTTGATTTGAAACAGGGTTGTTTATTTTAGGGTTAAACTGGGGCTTATACATAATCAATGGATAAATGTATGTCGAATATTTCAATATGTCTCCCGGATGGTGAACCGATTGATATAAAAGTACGCAGCAGCGCAAGGGCAAATCGTTTCATTATAAGTGTTAATCCACAAACATCAGAATTTTGGGTTAGCCGGCCAATGTCGAGATCCCCCGATGAAGCAAGGATATTCGTTGAGCGAAATGTGCCATGGATAGCTGAACAATTAACGAAGCTTCCGGCACGCGTCCAATTTCGACATGGCTCCATCGTGCCAATTTTAGGAAAAGAATATAANATAGCCCATCNCCCNAAGGATTTNGGCAATGTATGGTTGANGGANGGTCCTGATATTCAAATACCTGAATTAAGGGTTTCTGGAGGAAGTGACCATATAGCGCGACGTGTCAGAGATTGGCTGAAGAAATACGCAAAGAATGAAGTNACATATAAAGCTACAAAATTCTCNAATCTTTTAAACAAAAAAATTAAGAAAGTTTCCGTACGGGATACTCGTACTCGATGGGGAAGTTGCTCATCGAGAGGCAATTTATCTTTTTCATGGCGTTTAATTTTTGCTCCGGAAAGGATAGTAGATTACGTTTGTGCGCACGAGGCTGCTCATTTGGTCGAGTTAAATCACTCTCCAAGATTTTGGAAATTAGTTTATCAATTAGTNGGTGAATGGGAGAGTTCGAAAGAATGGCTGAGAAAGAACGGCGCTCGGCTGCATCGTTACGGATGACTNTTTTCNTGGGNATTAGGCCCATTCTGTTTTAGCAAAGTCATAAAATATGAGTTACATCAAAAAGATTAGGGGCTAGTGTGGAAAAGCTTTTGCAGGGTTTGCGAGCCGCAGCAGAACCAACTCGACTTAGAATAATAGCACTTTGCGGCCACGCAGAGCTTTCTGTAAACGAACTAGTAACTATTTTAGGCCAAACTCAACCTAGGGTATCCCGGCACCTTAAATTGCTTGTTGAAGGCGGGCTATTACAACGTAATAAGGAAGGNAGCAGAGCGTATTATAGGCTNTCAAATGAAGCNGAGGGCCTCAGTTTGGGGCAGATGTTAAACGACCTAATACCAGATAATGACGAATTACATTCTCTTGATTTATCAAGATTAAGTTCTGTAAAGGCCGAACGTGTTAGGTATGCAGAGAGTTATGCGGATCCTTACTTCCAAGAAATAACAAACCTAAGAGGTTTGTGGCCACCAGATGAAATTATCGATGAATATATTCTAGAGATGGTGAAAGATCGCTCTGTCCAACATCTCCTTGATGTCGGAACAGGGGCTGGGAGAATTTTGAAAGTATTGGCCTCNTTTATCGAAAAAGGGACTGGTATAGATAATTCCCTGGAGATGCTGTCAATTGCCCGTGCGAGATTAGATCAAGAAGGCATTCGAAATTGCCAAGTGCGGGTTGGTGATATGTACAGGTTACCATTTGGGCGAAACAGCTTTGATCTAATCACAATAAACTCTTTGTTACGTTATGCGGATCAGCCAAAAAAAGTTATAGCAGAAGCGGCAAGGGTTCTGAAAGAAGGTGGGGCATTGCTGATTGTTGACTTGGCGGCACATGACTTATCNGAACTTCGGGATGAATATAGCCATTCGTGGCTGGGTTTTTCTGAGTTTGAGATGTCAGAGATGTTAACTAAGGAAAGTTTGAGTGTAAGTAAACTTAAGCATATAGACGGCCAAAAGCTTAGCCTTTGTATTTGGCTGGCGTTACGAGACCATTGTTGAATTATTCAGAACATTTCTAGTATTGTTAACTAATAAACTAGATTGAATTCACAAGTTTTGCAGCCAGAGCTCTAATGAAACCATCTGCCAAATAGCCATCATGTGATTACGTTGGCTTTTTTCCTCTGAAACAATTGTCTCATGCTCGTCTATCATTTGATTTACTGAATCAATATTGTAAATTCCTCGCTCGATAAACTGTCTCGATTTAATGAGGTCAAACAAATCGTTTTTATGATGTTTTGAAAACCACTCATGAGCTGGGGCATTCCAACCTGTTTTAGCCACTCGCGTCCGAGTGTTTTCTGGGAGTAAACCCTTGTAACTTCGTCGAGCAAAGGCCTTGGTTAGTCCATTTTTAATTTTTTGTTCTGCTGGAACATCCATCATAAATTTAAAGAGTTCTGTATCTAAAAAGGGATGAAATTCTTGCATTCCAAATAAATTACAATTCTCTCTGCCGCTTCTAATACAACATGGCATAGTATTTAATAGAAGTTCATTTTGACTATGGGATGTCAGGTAACTACTCGAACTAATGGTATAGTTGGGTAGGAGCTCGTTTAAATTATACAAATCGGCTGAGAGTAAATTCTGATATTGTTTTAGTAACTTTTCATCGGGTAGACATCTCCCAGGCACTAAAGGGTCAATCAAAGTTGACATCCGTTCGACNGCAACATCTTTAGATTTTTTGAAGATAGGGTGATTGTGATTGTCAATCCAGGCAGTTATTTCTTTCTGGAGCAAATCGGTTTTTCCCATTTGTTCAAGGTCTGCAAAGAAGTAGAAAAAATAATCGTATTCTCCCGCATGTAATTCGTCCCCCCCAAGCCCAGTAAATAAATCCGTATAGCCTAGTTTTGAGGCCTCTTCGGCAAGCAGTAAATGGTTGAGCCAAGTTACTGTAGGTAAAGGGTAATCATGAGAACTGTAGACCCTTTTGAGTTTCTCAAATATATCGGGAGTGCTGATGGAGACNGGGGTCCAATTTACTATTCCTGAGTCTACNACATCTAGGATTTGTTCCTGTTCATCATATAGCTNATTTGGATGGACGGTAGAAATGGCGGCCTGTTTTTTTTGTGTGATTTGNTGAGCCATAGATACGACAGAGGAGCTATCTAGACCTCCGGATAAAGAAAAAATAGGTTTATTAGCAACCTGAAGGCGTTGCCTTACGGCTTTTTTGAACAGGTAGATGTATTCTTCGCTTGTGGCTTTTTGACTTTTACGCGGGTTACCAACTGCTAAGGATGTAAATAAAAAGTGATGTGATTTTTCGTTTTTAAAGCGGACAATATGACCGGCGGGTAGCTGTTTAATGTTTTGGAATGGTGAAAGCCAACTATCTGTGTCCCAAAAACGATAGTTCGCCGCAGCAGTGGCCTTTAAAAATTTTTTATCCAATTCATCTGAAACAGCTGGGAGCTTAAGCAGACCTTTAGCTCGGGAAGAAAAGGCTATTAATCCATTAAAGGAAGTAAAAAACAGCGCTGATAGGCCAAAACGATCACGGGNTAGCCACANNGTATTTGTNTTGCTNTCAAATAGGGCNAGGCAAAACNGGCCATTAATTTTTTCCAGNGTTTTGATCATCCCGATCTTATCTATGGAAAGTAAGATNCGATGGGCATCNGACGTTTTTTTATTNNTGGCTGGAAAGTCTTCCGCGTTAAAGATAGAGCCGTCGAGGGCTATTTGCAAGGAACCTAGTTTGGCGGTTGCTTGTTNGTTTTCCAAAAAGAAAAACCCATCTTGCACAAATTTCTTCGCTCCGAGAAGATGTTTGATAGTCGCCGAGTCCAGNTTAGGGNTTCCGGTATTGTATTTTGGTATAAGTCCAGCTATACGGCCCATATCATATCCTGGTCTAAAAACTTAAAATCCTGAGACTCTTCTTAATAGGTCGTTTGGTATTGTATAGCTTTTTTTGATATGACCTATCAAATGAGGAAAGAATCTTTTCCTTTATAATTCCCGTTTGTTTTTTTTTAATTTCTGCTGCTATTGTTTAGGGTGACGCAGACCTTTAGTATTTGTATAGGTTTAAAAATGATTTAGTGGCGGTGAACTTTTTAAATGACAGTGATAACTTTTGAAAAGATAGTAAGCAAGCTGCAAAATGATAGGGTGCTCCTAGTTGGAGGTGCTGGGTTTATAGGCCATAACCTAGCCGTTGGCCTGGGTCAGGCCGGTGTCCCNGTAATGGTACTTGATAACCTGATGGTAAATAGTCTCGTTGATAATTCATTTTATGACGATGGTAACTTAACAAAACGTGAGCTCAATCTTCATTTCTTGATGAGNCGATTTGAAATCATGCGTAGTATTGGTATTGAATTTCGGAATTGTGATGCCCGAAATTTTTCGGATATAGCGAATGTATTCAATGAATTTAAACCGACCCGGGTTGTGCANTTGGCTGCTATAGCTAGCGCAGTGGAGGCAAGGAAAGATCCAGGNAAATGTTTTGATTTACAATTGTCCACCNTGCGCAATGTTCTTGAACTTTGCCGGTTGGATCAAAAANACNTGAANACGTTAATGTTTTTAAGCTCCAGCACAGTCTATGGTGACTTTGAGGNTGCTTGGGTAGATGAAACCACTAGACCGAGACCGAGGGGTATTTATGCTAATGCCAAGTATATGGGAGAGCGTTTAGTTCGGACTTACTGCCATACTTATGGTTTAGGCATATGCATTATAAGACCCAGTGCGCTCTATGGCGAGCGCTGCGTAAGTAGACGAGTGAGCCAGATATTTATCGAAAATGCATTGGCAGGCAAACCGCTGCTATTAGAAGGAGGTGGCAGTGGAAGGTTAGATTTCACGTATGTTGAAGACTTAATAGATGGGATGATACGNGCACTNGCATTGCANGGTGGGCCTACTGCTTCTGACACTTTCAATGTAACTTACGGTGACGCNAGAAGCATATTGGAATTGGCAAATATNATTAAAGAANTTATTCCCAATGTAACTTTTGANCACCGCCCGCAAGCTCAAGATAAGCCTACTAGAGGTACACTTAAGATGGATAAAGCAAGAGAGAGGCTTGGTTTTATACCTAGATGGCCCTTAGACAAAGGCTATAAGAAATATTGTGAATGGTATGTTTCAGAGTGGGAAAAAGTTGTCAGGGCTAATGCATGAAGGTGCCTGCAATCATCTTTTCGAGGATGGGATCTTCGAGATTACCAGGTAAAGCTTTGAGATATATCGCTGGNGAACCATTAATTAAACGCGTTATAGATCGNGTGTCCCAAGCAAAGAGGTTATCAACAGTAGTGGTTGCAACTTCTAATAGTAAAATCGATGATCGGCTTGTTGAGTATATCCAATCTATAAATATTGAGGTGTTTAGAGGAGCTGNTCATGATGTTCTAGATAGAGCAGTATCTTGCGCTAGTTATCTTGGGGCAGATAANTTTGTNAGGGTAAATGGAGATAGCCCNTTTATNGATCCAGANNTTNTGGAAAAAGGNNTAGAGCAGTGGGAAGACCCCAATCTCGATTTGATTTCAAATGTTTTTCCAAGGACATACCCAGTTGGTATGAGCGTTGAGGTTATAAAAACTGACTCATTAAGAAAAATATTGAGCTTAACGGTCGACATTTGTGANAGAGAGCATGTCACTCGTTTTTTTTATAAAAATCCTGAAAAATTTAGNATNTTAAATTTCGAGTCTGGTCTTTCTGNCTTAAGCAAGGCGAGACTGGCAGTAGACACCGAAGAGGACCTAAAACGCATTAATTGGCTTTTTAAGGAATTTGGTCAAAGTATTAATTTTAAGGTGGCTGCCGAGAAATCCTTACTCTGGAGTGGTGATGAATGAACTTTAAACTAATACAACCAGTTCGAAAATTTGAAGTGGGTGATACAGAACCAACTATTACACTATCGCATGTAATGGATTTGATCCTTGAAGCGGATGAACAGATTACCCTGGTTTCAAAGGAAGGCAAGGAAGTGGATATATGTAAAAAAGAGTGGGGTTACTANGCCACTCCATCTTTGAATGGTCGTTTAAAGAATTTTGGNTACAGATGCTGTTTGGTCGACAGNGCGGGTAAAAAATTTGTCCACATAGTGGATCAAGACAAAATGGTAAGTTATCAAAATTATTTAGATAACCAGAAAATGACAATAGTCGCGTGGCTAGACAATGATACTTTTTCTGCAAAAAGTGCATTAGACTAATGGTCAATAAGCCAGACTGGTTAAAAACAGGCTCAATTGAGCGGTTGTGGNATANATCGTTTGCTCACCAAATAAAGCAAGGGGCATACAATACGGCTCCTGTAGAGGCTATTGTTAGGTCTGTTTCACATCATTTCAGAGCCAAAGGGTTTATTAAACATGACCTCAAAAAATTGAAATTTCTTGAAGTTGGGTGTGGTGCAGGTGCCAACCTTGCCTGGTTGGCAGAGCAAGGCATACGAATAAGTGGCATTGATATTTCTCAAGAGGCTTTNTCGCTGTGCAAAAAAACTTTGAAGGATAAAGGCTTAGAAAAAAATATTGAAATACTAANCCAGGCTANTGCTTCCGATATACCGTGCCCTAATGAATACTTTGACGGTATAATTGAGTCTTGTGTTTTTCAGCATTTACCGAGCGAATTAAGGATTAAGGCTTTTTCTGAAGTTGTGCGTCTTTTAAAACCCGGAGGGTTGTTTATTGGCCACATGTTAAGTCGAAAACATTCGACGTTTAAAAACCAAGTCAATAACACTGTTCAGACAGAACCTGGAACGCTTATTTTGAACAGCAAAAACACCAAAGAAAAAATAAACCTCGAAGACATTGGCTTGGCTCATTTTTTTGCAAAAAAGGAATATAAAGAACTNCTNAGAGGGTGCTCAATCATTGACCCGTGCGAAAGCCTTTATCGCCTGCCGAAGGTGGAAGCTAGCCGCAGGGGTTATGATTATTATCAGCATGCGATGTGGATTGTTTATGCAGTAAAGTAATAATATTAGGAAATGCCGTAACCCTAATTCTTCAAAGCTTCGGTCAGACTGAGCTTTGCAGAACCAGGACGCAAAGGTTTTTGTTGCGAGGGGTGCGGTGTCCANGCTGTGCCNGTTAATATCTCGAAGGTAGCTTTTAACTTTCCCTTTCCATCGGAAAAGCGTTNTTGGTAGATTTGATTTGCTCGTAAAAAGAGNGTTTTAGTAGNAGGGGTAAGGCTTCTCTCTACTAATATATTTGTTTCGCCCATTCCCCTGAGATCTCGCATTAATTCAAAGATATTATTGTAATGGACAACTACTGTGTCTGTATCGGCCACGGGAAGTGCAAGGCCNCCACGCTGCATCAAGTGAGCAAAATCTTGCAGTGTCGCAAATGGTGAAACCCTTGGGCTCACACCTGCTCTTAACTCTAATTCAGCAGCGCCAAGTACTTCTCTAAGTTCATATAAAGTTTGACCACCTAATATCGATACNAGAAATAATGAATCAGGTTTTAATGATTGTGTNATTTGCTTCAANACTCCGGGGAGATCATTCGCCCAGTGCAAAGAAAGACAGCTTATCACGGCGTCCAGACTGTTATGTGCGAAGGGTAAAAACTCCTCGTCACATACTACCTTTGCCCCATAACCAACTGCTTTTNCAACCATCTTTTCGGAAATATCTGTATGAATGAACCTTGGCGTTGTTAATTCTNNAGGCCAGATTTGTTCTAACATTCCATTTCTACCTCCTAAGTTTAAAACAAGCTCGAAGCTCCTGCTCAAGTCTAGTAGCCTATCGGTCAACCGNGCCANCGCATTTGCTAGGAGAAAATCAAAATCTTGGAAGGATTCTGCGGCTCTGGCNTTATTTCTTGCTAGAAGACTGCGATTGAAAATAACGGGATGTGACATCTAATTTAGCTATGGGTAGAATTAAATAGAAAAATGGATTGCGAGTTAAGATATATTAATTTTAGGTTATTTATCTAGATTTATTGTGTCATCCTGGCTTTTGGAATTAAAGTGAGCNGCTACAGAGTTGTGTGTTTAGCATTTGTTAGTTCTTAATTAGGAGAAAGTTATGGCGAAAGTTGGTTTTATTGGTTTGGGGAACATGGGTGGGCCAATGGTGCGCAACCTTATTAAAGCTGGCCATTCTCTTAAGGTATATGACTTATCGGAAGAAGCCATTAATTTCGCAGTGCAGGCAGGAGCTATGGCAACGAAGTCCGTTAAAGAGGCTTCTAGTGAAGTTGATTTTGTAGTGACCATGGTCCCGGTAGGCTCGAACGTTAAAGAGATATTCCTTGAAAACGGCATCTTAACTGCAGCCTCNCCTGGCACAGTGATGATAGATTCCTCGACAATAGATGTTCAGTCAGCTCAGACTGTTCACGAGGCGGCCAAGTCAGCTGGCTTTAATATGATAGATGCACCAGTTTCTGGTGGTGTTATTGGTGCAGATGCTGGCACGCTTACCTTTATGTGTGGAGGAGATAAAGAGAGCTTTGAAAAGGCCAAGCCTATATTGCAGGGTATGGGGAAAAACATTGTGCATTGCGGTTCTGGAGGGCTAGGGCAAGCAACCAAAATATGTAATAACATGTTAGCCGGCATTAATGCACTTGCGGCTGCGGAAGCTATGACAATGGGAGAACGTTTGGGTGTGTCGCCAGAAGTTTTATATGAGGTAATAGCTACATCAACCGGCAGATCATATATTTTTGAAACCTCTAATCCTATGCCTAATGTATGCAGCACATCGCCCGCCAACAATGAATTTAAGCCAGGTTTTATGGCAAAACTGATGTTGAAAGACTTGCGGTTATCACAAGCTGCGGCTCAGGATGCAAGAACGTCTACACCGCTAGGAGCTGCAGCCACTGCCGCGTTCCAGCAACTAATCGACAGTGGCTTTGGGGATTTAGATACTTCCAGCATAATCAAAATGATCAGGCCAGAGTCCAAGTAGCAAATTATTCAGGTAAAAAAATGACGTCATTATCCCATATTAAAGTGCTCGATTTAACGAGCCATCTTTCCGGACCCTACTGTGCAATGATATTGGCTGATCATGGTGCAGATGTCGTTAAGATTGAAAACCCAAATGGCGGGGATCAGCTGCGGAAAACACCCCCTTTCCAAGATGGAGAAAGCGCTCCCTTTATGCTCTGGAATAGAAATAAAAGGTCTGTAGTTATGGACCTAAAAAACGCGGAAGATCATAAAACAATTCTTAAAATGATCGAGGTGGCAGATGTTCTCATAGAAAATTTTAAACCAGGTACAGCTAAACGNTTNGGCATTGATTACGAAGCGGTATCGGAAATCAACTCAAAATTGATTTATTGTTCCATCTCGGGTTTTGGACAAACTGGNCCNTACTCTCCACGTGGCGGCTTCGACCTAATCGCCTGTGGAATGTCTGGTCTAATGTCCATTAATGGTCCTCCAGAGGGCCCTCCCTATAGAATTCCAATGCCTGTCTCGGATGTCTGTGGAGGNATGAACGGCGCTATTGGTATCCTNATGGCTCTTGTTGCAAGAGACAAAACAGGAGTTGGGCAACATGTCGATACAAGCCTTTTTGAAGCTGGTATTTCCCTAGGTGTTTATGAAGCGGCTAATGTATTCGCTACAGGGCGGGTTCCGGAAAGGCTTGGTCAAGCCCACCGTGGAAGTGCACCATACCAATTGTTTGCAACTTCAAATGGTTACATGACGATCGGCGGAGCTCAGGATAGCTTTTGGAAGGGTACGTGTAAAATATTAGGTTGTGAACATCTTCTTGACGACAAACGGTTTAAGACTAAAGCGGATCGCGTTGAAAATAATAAGAAGCTTGTGGAAGAGTTGGAAAAATTTTTTACNCAAAGAACAACCGAGGAATTATGTGAAGCTTTTGAAGNTGCAGGAATACCAGCCGGTCCAGTGATGAACCATGTTGAAGTCTTTAATGACCCTCAAGCATTACACAGAGAGATGGTAGTAGAGACCCAACATTCTAAACTTGGAAAAACAAAAACTATCGGAGTACCAGTAAAGCTCTCAGATACCCCAGCCAGTATACGAAAAGGAGCTCCACTACTTGGGGAGCATAATAAGGAAGTTTTATCAGATTGGTTGAAATGATCGAAGAGATTTTTCGTTTGTTGTAAAAAGCTATCTATACTATTTAATGTCGAAGTTTTGCACGGAGTGCGCAGTGGCTATTGTAGAGATTTACAGCTCAATTTGGTGCCCTTTCTGTTACCGGGCGAAGCGATTGCTGGAACAGAAGGGCGTCGACTATAAAGAGATTGAAGTAAGTGACGACCCAACCCTAAAAAGTGAAATGCTTAGCCGTTCCGATGGCCGATACACGGTGCCNCAAATTTTTATTGATGGCACAGGAATAGGCGGGTCTGATGAATTAGTGGCCCTAAATCAAAGTGGAAAATTNGATACCTTACTTGGCCTAGATCACTCATAACGGTGAAAGTAATGTCGAACTTAAAGGTTGCATGTATNCAAACAAATTCAAAANCAGACCCCAATATAAATATAAGAGAGGTCAGCTCCCTTATCCGCGCGGCAAGATCAAAGGGCGCAGAGTTAATAACAACCCCTGAAGTAGTCGGTATGTTGGAACCCAACAGAGAAAAAGCCCTAAATAAAGCACAACCAGAGAATTATCACGGTGTATTAAGAGAGTTTCGAGCTTTATCGAGAGATCTAGCTATTTGGCTGCTCATTGGCTCGATATCAATCAAACTCTCTAATGGCAAGCTTGCCAATAGGAGTTTTCTAATTAATCCAGACGGCCAAATAATCGCGCGATANACAAAGATTCATATGTTTGATGTTGAAGTTAATGATGGAAGTATATATCGGGAATCAGCAACCTATCAGCCGGGCACTTCAGCCTGCCTTGCCAGAACGCCNTGGGGTCTGGTGGGATTGACGATCTGCTATGATATTAGGTTTCCCGCGCTTTATCGCGATCTTGCAAAGGCTGGTGCTAAAATAATTTTTATACCATCTGCATTTACAGAAGTAACGGGAGAAGCCCACTGGCACATTTTGCAGAGGGCAAGGGCAATCGAAAATGGTTGTTTTATAGTCTCAGCAGCTCAAACAGGNATGCATGAGCAGAACCGGAAAACGTTTGGTCATTCCATTATTGTTGATCCGTGGGGAAATATTTTGGCAGACGCTGATAAAGATGTTGGCTTTATTACAGCGGATTTAGATTTGAATCTGGTTGATGAGGTCAGAAAGAAAATCCCATCGCTAACTCATGATAGAGAATATAGTAAGTCATTTNAGGNCTGTTAAATTAACTTTCCAGCATACATATTCAGGAACTTTTTTCTCCGATTATCTATCAGCTGTTCCCCACTTTGGCTGCATAAGTCAGCCAGACTGTCTTCTATGGCCTTTTCGAGATTGTGGATTGTTAGGGAGTGATCCCTATGTGCTGCTCCTAATGGTTCTTCTATGATACTATCAATGATACTGAGAGTATGCAGGTCTTGGGCTGTCAACTTCAAGGCATTTGCAGCTTCTGTGGCATGGCTGCTGCTTCGCCACAATATCGAAGCACAGCCTTCTGGCGAAATAACAGAATAGATAGCATGTTCTAGCATAAGCACCTTATTCGCGGTTGCTAGTGCTACTGCACCGCCTGATCCCCCCTCTCCAAGAATTACGGCGATCAAGGGTACACCTACAATTAGACTTTTTTCTATTGTTTTTGCAATCGCCTCTGCTTGGCCTCTTTCTTCGGCTCCAATTCCTGGATAAGCGCCCGCCGTATCTATGAAAGTTAGGATGGGAAGTCTAAATTGATTGGCAATGTCCATCATTCGTTGCGCTTTCCTATAGCCTTCCGGGCGTGCCATTCCAAAGTTTGCTTCGATTCTTTCCTCGGTGGTATCTCCTTTTTCTGTGCCAATTATTACTACTGATTGATCATTGAATTTCGCGATACCAGCAATAATAGCTTTATCTTCGGCAAAATAACGATCCCCAGCCAAAGGAATGAAGTCGGAGAATAAGCTTTTGCTCACATCTTTGAAGTGCGGCCTGTTGGGATGCCGGGCAACCTGTACTTTTTGCCATGGCGAAAGCTTTTTGTAAGTCGTCTTTAACTGTTGGTTGGCTTTTTTTTGAAGACGACTGATCTCTGCAGCAATATTTATGTCGCCGTCATCCGACAAATGTCGCAGTTCTTCTATCTTGCCTTCTAGCTCGGCAATTTGCTTTTCGAATTCTAGAAACACTTACTTGTAACTCCAGCACAAAATTTTAATTCCTAAAGCGAAACTTTTTACCTTATAGTTTAAACGAGTTTTAAAAAAAATCTTAAAAATTTTTCTTGGCCATGGGGTGATGAGAAGAAATTACATTATGTAGTCTATCTTTCTGGACATGGGTATAAATTTGAGTAGTAGAAATATCAGAATGCCCGAGCATTTTTTGTAAACTTCTAAGGTCGGCCCCACGATTTAGCAGGTGAGATGCGAAAGCGTGCCTCAAAACATGAGGCGAAATTATGGCAGGATCTAAACCAGCTTTTCTCGCAAGTTCTTTTAATAGCTGGCCAAGCCTTCTTCGTGTTAAGTGCCCTTGCTTGGAGCGTGACGGAAAGAAAAATTTGGAAGTTTCATGTTCTTTCAGGAAATGCCCTCTTATCTCTTCATAAGCAACGATGGCCTTGATAGCAGAGGGCGTCAAAGGTACTAATCGTTCTTTTCCACCCTTCCCATAAATCAACAAGGTTTCTGACTCGTAACGAAAAGATTCATTACGAAGGCCTACTAATTCTGTTACTCTAAGGCCAGTAGCATAGGCAATTTCAAGCAAGCAATTTAGTCTAATTCCTTCAGCGGTTTGAGAATCTTTGGCTCTGGCAAGTAAAGCCTCCACATCATTTTCAGATATTAGTTTTGGGAGAGATCTTGCAGCTTTTGGGCCATCAACATTAAGAGCTGGATTATCTGAACGGATATTCTCACTTTGTAGAAATTTAAAAAACTGTCGCAATACGGAAAGATTCCTAGATATTGTCCTGCTATTTGCTCCTATTTCTGTTCGGTGCCTGAGATAACTTCTAACATGATCAGTCGTTGCGCCGGCCAGATTTTGACCAGCGTTGTTTTGAAACGCCTCAAAATTAGTTATATCGTTGAAATAAGCTGCGCTTGTGTTGGCGGAAGCTCCCCGCTCGGCAATAAGCATCTCAATAAACTGTTCAACAATTTTTAGTTGATTATTCTCCATGTACATGCGGCCAAATATTGATTACCAAACGCCCTGCATTTTTTGAATCAAAACTTGAAATGCTATGTTTCTAGCTTCTTGCTCGAGCCCTAGGTTATCAAGTGTGGAAATAAGAAATAGTAGGCTTTCTTCTTGGAGCTCTGATGCCTTAAGACCCCCCATAGACAGTAATAATGTAGCTGTAGCCTCTGCAGCACGCTTATTCTCGATAGCATCCTCTATCGATTTTGTGTTTGTAAATATACTATAGCCATTAGTAACGGGTATCCCTTTCCCGGATAACGAATTCCATTTTTCATTGGAGATTTCAGCTCCAAAAATCTCTAGAACATAATATGTTAGATTTACCAAGCTTCTGCCTTGTGGGGAATTTCGGTTCGCTAGTCCTTGTTCCCAATTTTCTAATTTCTCTTCGTCCCACGCGACCAAATTATCTCCATTTAATAGCCAAAGAAGAGGCCACATTTTTGACCAAGTAATTGAATTTTGATCATTCAACTTGTCCTCTCTCTCCGCTATTTCCAGCCAGAGACGAGCAGCTGTGAAATCAAGATTTATCAGATTTAAAAGGGCGGCACTGCAGGCGAACCAACCTAATTCGGAAGCGGGTACAATTGATTTAATAACATTTTTATAAAGCTCGGCCATCTCAAGGATTGAACCATTGCGTGCTGCGAAGCTTAGAGCTTTATGTATCGCTTGGGCTTTCCCAAAATCGGTTTCCTGAGACAGTACTAGTCGATACAAAAGTGCATCCGGTATGAGCGTATCACCTGCATCGGTTAATGTCACAGCCGTAGCAATATCATCTTGCGGTAGACTTGCCGTTTCATAAAGTTTGGCTAATTTTTCTGCTGTCAGTAGCCCTAATTGGAAAGCGCGATTTGCAAGGGTAAGTCTATTTTCCTGCGTGGTAGAGGGATCGTTGATGTATATATCGTATAACCAGAGTGGCAAGACCCCTGGGTTAGGTTTTGGTAAGACTTGCTTAGCAAACCTTAGCATTGCAACATCCCTTGGAAGTAAATCAGTTATTTGTTCAGTCGGCGGTATATCTAAGTTGGTATTGATAGCATTAACCAGTGAAACAAATTTAGTGTCTTCTCTTTCTTGGGTTTCGGTAAGCAGCTTCATGCCAAAATCAACATTATCGCGAAGGCCATTTATTGCATCACAGAAGATCAGACTCTTCTGCCAAAATGTTGTCTGAGATTTATCAAACCAATACTTTATAAGATCGCATGCAGCACCGAGATTATTGGTTAGAAAAAATACATTAACAGCGAGTTGGGCTAGCTCTTCATCATCGTGGGATCTTGGAATATTTTGCTGTATTTTTTTGAAGTAATTTAATTTCCCAGATCTGAAAAGGGTCTGTTGCCGGAGCTTCAAAATACTGTTCTTGTTCTCGTTCTCTTCGGCGAGAGGGCTGGTGGCCCGGGTGAGCAGGAGTTTTTTTTGTAGGTTTTGTAAGCCACGGGAGTATAGAATTGAGGGAAGATTTTTTAAAAGTAAAATAGCTTTTGAGTGGGAAGTTCCATTCCACATATTCTTGCTAAATCCCCCTGATTCAATGTCCAGGACCCCAGTGCTTTCTAGGTCTAAATCTTTCAGCTCGTCAATTTGAACAACCTCGTTTTTACTATCGGTATCTTGACTGGGAGTTATAGCTTTTGATTTAGTATTTGGTCTGGTTGTGTTTAAAGTTTCTGGCAAAAGTGAGACGGGCTTCTGTTGTGCTTCTGCACTTGTTGAAGTTTGAAATATGATATGGACGGATACCAATAAGAAAATTGAAATATTAGCGAAGAGGCTTTTCATTTGATATGTCTCTTTCTACGAAACTTGAGGGCGATGGTATATCCCATGTCGAAAGAATGCCAATCGTACCTCCAATCAGGAGCAGCACTATAGCGAGGGTGATCAGGGCTACTTTCATGCTTGTTGTCCAGAAAAAATAGAAATTTAAAGTCAAATAAGCTTCCACGTATAGCACTTACAGTTATATGTTTCATTCTAAATCTATATAATGTTGTAAAGTAAAAAATTGATAAAGATAACCGTAAACAGGGAACTATGGCCTTTGTATGGCACAAGCCTCGTAACTTGCTTTTGATCAAACTCTAGAAAAAAGAAATAAAAGTGATCGGAATGAAAATAGTTAAAGCTGAAGGAAAATTTAGTATAGATCTGAAAAAAACAATCGTCTTGGTGGGTATAATGGGGGCAGGTAAGACCACTATTGGTAAAAATTTGGCAGATCGACTTCAATTACAGTTCTTAGATGCGGATAAAGAAATTGAAGAAGCCGCTGGATGTACAATCTCGGAATTCTTTGAAAAATACGGCGAAGAAGAATTCAGAAAAGGGGAAGAAAGAGTTATCTCGAGAATATTGGGGGGAAATCCCTGCGTTTTAGCGACTGGTGGAGGAGCTTTTATTTCTCAAGCAACTAGATTGCTAATAAAAAAGACGGCTACATCATTGTGGCTGCGCGTTAGCTTTGAGGTATTAGCAAAGAGATTAAAAAAAAGGGCTGGCCGGCCATTGTTACAAACGTCAGATCCTGACAAAACGCTGAGATTACTTATGGAGGAGCGTTATCCGATATATAGTGAGGCTGATATAACCGTGGATGCTGGGGATGACGCGATCGATGAAACGGTTGTCAAGACGGTTAAATGCTTGGAAGATTATTATTGTTTTTCAAAAAAGTTGGTGTAGTCGTGCAACAAAATAGTAAACTAAGAATAAATCTTGATCGAGATAGCTATGATATTTTGATTGAACAGGGTTTGCTCGAGCATTTGGGTGCTTTGATATCAGAAAAATTTGGTAAGCCAAGAACGTTCATTGTGACCGATAAGAATATTTCTGAACACTGGTTAGAACAAACCCTAGATTCCTTCTCTTCTAAAGGTATATTTCCAAAAGTTTTGGAAGTCCCGGAAGGGGAAAGTACTAAAAGTTTTGATAACCTAGAAAAAATAATAGATCAACTTTTAGAAGCAGAAGTTGATAGGGAATGCCTGTTAATAGCACTTGGGGGTGGGGTCATTGGTGATTTGGTAGGCTTCGCGGCGTCAGTGACTTTAAGAGGTATTAAGGTTGTTCAAGTACCAACGACACTGCTCTCTCAGGTAGATAGTTCGGTTGGTGGTAAAACTGGCATAAACGTTCGCCAAGGTAAAAATCTAGTTGGGAGTTTTTATCAACCAAGTCTGGTAGTCATTGACACTCAGGTGCTCCAGACGTTGCCAAAAAGACAAATTCTTGCTGGCTATGCTGAAGTGGTTAAATATGGCGTCATAAGAGATAATTTATTTTTTGATTGGTTAGAGATAAATGGACAAAGGGTCTTAGAAGGCGATCAACAGGCACAACAATTTGCTATTTACAATAGTTGCCGTATAAAAGCTGAAATAGTGGAAGCAGATGAAAAGGAGCAAAACGTAAGAGCCATTTTGAATTTTGGGCATACCTTTGGGCACGCACTTGAAGCCGAAGCTGGATACGATGGAAATGTGCTGCATGGAGAAGCGGTTTCAATTGGTATGGTAATGGCAATCGAATTATCAAAAAGTTTGGGTCATTTATCAGGACAAGATGCAGTGAGGGTGGTTGAGCATATTAAAAAGATTGGGCTCCCCAGTAATATAAATAGCATCAATGGTTCAGAGGCTTGGTATCCTGAAAAGCTGTTTCAACACATGAAACACGATAAAAAAGTATCAAATGGAAGAATGAGATTTATCCTAGCAAAAACTATAGGCGAGGCCTTTGTGACAGCTGAGGTGAGAAAAGATAAAATTTTTAAGGTTATTGAAAAATCTCTTTCAGGAAATCTCTAATTAAGAATCTTTCTAAAATGAATCTGCGAAAGGCAGTAATGAGCTATGTTTGAAATATTCGATCTTGCACATTCAATAATTGCCCATATTACTGTCATATTAGCCCTTCTGTTTTTATCGGCCTTTTTTTCAGGATCTGAAACGGCACTAACGGCAGCTTCACAAGCTAGATTGCATCAGTTATCGCTTCGGGGAAATCGCAGGGCAGGTACCGTACTGAGACTACGACGCAGGAATGATACACTCATAGGCACAATCTTAATCGGCAATAATATAACAAATATTGCGGCATCCGCGCTGGCGACAAGTGTCTTGATTAGTTTGTTTGATGATGCAGGTGTAGCTTATTCGATGATCGGTATGACGATACTGGTGGTTATTTTTGCCGAAGTTTTACCAAAAACGTTTGCAATAAATAACGCCGATAGATCAGCTCTGGCCGTGGGACCCGCTATAAGAGTTTTTGTATGGTTATTTCAACCACTGAGTATCGCGATAAGGTTTATCGTAAACGTGTTATTAAAGATTATTGGTGTCAAAGGCCTCACCTCATTTGCACAACATGAGCGTGAAGAGGAACTTCGTGGACTGATAGAGTTACATACGGGGCCTGGACCGGATGTTAGCGAAGAAAGGGCAATGTTGCGAAGTATTTTAGACCTGGGAGAGGTGACAGTTGAGGAAATAATGACACATCGAAGAAATGTTTCGATGATTAATGCAGATTTGCCACTTGATGAAATACTTGATGAATTACTTGAAAGTCCATTTACTCGATTGCCTCTCTACAGAGGCGACCCCGACGAAATCATCGGAATTCTGCATGGCAAGGCTCTTTTACGCGCAATAAGAGGTTTTCCGGGTGAAAATATGTCTGACCTGGATATCGTTGAAGTGGCGAACGAGCCATGGTTTATACCCGAGTCGTCCAACCTTTTGGATCAACTTCAGGCATTTAGAGCGAGAAAAGAGCACTTTGCCGTTGTGGTTGATGAGTATGGGACTCTGCAAGGTGTGGTCACTTTAGAAGATATTTTAGAAGAAATAGTTGGGAACATAGATGACGAAAATGATGTCACGGTTTCAGGGGTTCGTCCACAGCCGGATGGCTCCTTCTTAATAAATGGATCGGTCACGCTGAGAGATCTGAATAGAGATTTTGAATGGAGTTTGCCAGATGAAGATGCATCAACAATCGCAGGACTTATATTGCATGAAGCGAGGATTATCCCAAACGTAGGCCAAGAATTTATATTTTATGGATTTAGGTTTCGAATTTTACGTAAGCACAGAAATCAGGTGACGCAACTACGAGTTTGGCCCGTAATTGGGCAACCATTAGGCCTCAATGAGGAAGCTAAAATAAATCAATCTTGAGTTTAAGGTCTCTAATCAGCTTCAATGCTTAGGGCATGAACCGGACCTTCCAACTCCTCCTTGAGTATTTTATAAATTCGGCGTTGCTTATCTAGTCGGCTTTTCCCTGAAAGTTCTGGAGCAGAAATGGATAACCGGAAATGTGTCTCGCCTTCTGGCCTGGCACCGACGTGTCCAGCATGCAAGTGAGATTCATCTATGAGTTCAAAACGTGTTGGCTTTAATTCTTGAAAGATTTTTTTTTCTATCTTTTCCGCTACTTTCATAAAGATCTTCCTATCGGATATTATTGCTTATATTGTAAAAAATATGGAATTATACTTAGTAAAATATTGCATCGTTCTTTCCATAGATCATCAATTAATTGTAAAGATAGAATCACTTGATTAATCCTAACAAAACACGGCGGTACGAGGAAGCTTTACGTGTAGATACGCCAGAAGAGGAAAGCAGGGAAAATATATGTGACTTCCCTGGTTGTCACCGCGATGGTTTGTACAAGGCGCCAAAAGGGCCGAGGCAATTGAGAGATTACTATTATTTTTGTTTGGAGCATGTTCGGGAGTATAATCGGTCATGGAATTTTAACGAGGGGCTTAATGAAGAAGAATTGGAGCAAATGATACGTCGCTCAACCACATGGGAACGCCCGAGCTGGCCTTTTGGTGCCCGACAGGCAGATCTTTCCTCTCTATTGAATAATGAAATCAGAGATGTATTTGGTCTATTTGAAGGTAACGACATAAGATATCAAAAAAGACAAGAGAATAAAGAACGACAGTTTTTGTACAGCCATTTGGATCCCCATCAGATAAAAGCGTTATCTGTTATGGGACTGGAATTGCCGATTGAATTAGAAGAATTAAAATCGAAATACAAAGATTTAGTCAAACTCAACCACCCCGATCGTAATGGGGGAGATAAAGAAGCAGAAGAAAGGTTGAAATTAATTAATGAGGCGTATACCACTCTAAAACAGTATTTGAATACTAGTTAGGGTCCAACTTCTGCTCAAAATAAACTTACAAATCAACATAACTAATTCGGATTAAATAAATGTCGGAAAAAGATAACAGCGAACGAAAACAAGCTCATCACCTAGAGGCGCCAGACACAGAGGTTTCCATTAGGGAAACATTCGGGATAGATATTGATCTCAAAGTCCCTGCGTTCAGCGAGCCAAGTGAATATGTGCCTGCAATAGACGAAACCTATCTTTTTGATAGTGACACGACGTTGGCGATATTAGCGGGCTTTTCGCATAATAGAAGAGTTATGATACAGGGTTATCATGGGACTGGAAAATCAACACATATCGAGCAGGTGGCAGCCAAATTGAACTGGCCATGCATAAGGGTTAATTTGGATAGCCATATAAGCCGGATCGATTTGATCGGTAAAGATGCTATAGTTCTTCGGGATAGCAAACAAGTGACAGAGTTTAGGGAAGGTATACTTCCTTGGTCATTACAAAACCCAACTGCCTTGGTTTTTGATGAATACGATGCAGGAAGAGCGGACGTAATGTTTGTCATTCAGAGAGTACTTGAGCAGGATGGAAGAATGACGTTGCTTGATACAAATAAAGTGATAACCCCCAATCCAAATTTTCGTTTATTCGCTACTGCTAACACAGTTGGTCTCGGCGATACAACTGGCCTGTATCATGGGACACAACAGATTAATCAGGGCCAAATGGATAGATGGAACATTGTGACAACGCTAAACTATTTAAGCCATGAGGCCGAATGCGGTATAATTCTTTCAAAATCACCNGANTATGACTCAAGCGACGGTAAAGGCCAGATAGATTCGATGGTGGCATTGGCTGATTTAACAAGACAGGGGTTTATGGCGGGTGATATTTCGACAGTGATGTCGCCTAGAACAGTCATTACGTGGGCAGAAAATGCAAGAATATTTAATGGTGATATAGCTTTNGCTTTCAGACTAAGTTTTCTTAATAAATGTGATGAGGTAGAGCGNCCCACGGTCAGTGAATACTACCAAAGATGCTTTGGTGAGGAGCTGCCTGATAGTAGTTTGTCCGAGGNAAAAGCGAGCCAATAGAGATCGGAGTTTTTNATGGCNGNGTCACCAACGGACGATGATCATCCTGTAGAGATCTTTAAACGCTCTACAGCAGCTTGTGTCCGAGCAATGTCGGGAGAGCGGGAGATTGAGGTAAGCTATGGGGCGGAAACGCCAAGTGTGGCTGGCGAAAGGGNTAGATTGCCGTTGCCCCCNAGGGATCTTGATCCNAAGGAGATCGCGAAGGTAAGGGGTGAAGCTGACAGTATATCCCTAAAAAAACGGTATCATGATACGACAATTCATGCTTCGAGAATGCCATCCAACCAGGCGGCCAGGGAGATATTTGATGCTGTAGAGCAAGCNAGAGTCGAGGCGATTGGGGCNAGGCGAATGGCTGGTGTCGCCCAAAACTTAGAGGAAGCTTTGGATGATAGATACCGCAGACGCGGTTTCGAGCGTATAAGTAATAAAGATGATGCAGCTTTAACCGATGTTATACACTTATTAGCGCGGGAAGTATTAACNGGCCAGGCGCCTCCACCATCGACTCGCCGAGTGGTTGATCTATGGCGTCCATGGGTCAGCTCTAAGATTGGAACGACTTTAAAAGAATTAGAATCTTTTGTTGGTGACCAGCGTGCTTACGCTGAGCATTCTCACCAGCTAATTTCTGACTTGGATCTAGAAATTGGTGAGGAGGGTTTGCCGGATGAAGACTCAAGTGAAAGCCAAGATGAGAGCGAGGGNGGCGAATCCGATGAAATGAATGACACCGGAACTAGCGGTGCTAGTGAGGATGGTGAAGACTCGGAGATGATACCGTCCGAAATGGAAGCTGGTGACGAGTCGGCCGATGGTGATGACGGGGAAGATATGGATATGGAACCTGGCGGCGGCGACGAAGAGCCAGCAAATCCGGGAAATCCNCCAATGTTTCATAACTCTGAAAATAATGATGCCNCTATCTACAGAGCGTACACGACAGATAATGACGAAATTATCCCAGCTGCAGAATTGTGTGACGCAGAAGAGTTGAGTAGACTGCGGGCGTTACTGGATCAACAACTAAATCATTTACAGGGGCTTATCGGGAAACTAGCCAATAGGCTTCAACGGAAGCTACTGGCTCAGCAAAACCGTTCTTGGCTGTTTGATCTGGAAGAAGGAATTTTGGATGCTGGCCGATTATCGCGGGTAGTAACAGCGCCCTTGTACCCACTATCTTATAAAATGGAAAAAGATACTGAGTTCAGGGACACCGTTGTTTCGCTGCTAATAGATAATTCAGGCTCAATGCGAGGGCGTCCCATTACAATTGCCGCGATGAGTGCGGATATTTTGGCTAGAACTTTAGAACGGTGTGGAGTGAAAGTAGAAATTCTTGGGTTTACAACCAAACAATGGAAAGGTGGGACTGCAAGGGAAAAATGGATACAGAATGGAAAGCCTCAAAATCCAGGGAGACTGAATGACTTGAGGCACATTGTTTACAAGTCAGCTGACTCACCTTGGAGGCATGCTAGAAAGTCACTTGGTTTAATGTTAAGGGAAGGGATATTAAAAGAAAATATTGATGGCGAGGCTCTAATTTGGGCGCATCAGCGCCTGTTAGCGCGTCCCGAGGAACGTCGTATTTTGATGGTTATTTCCGACGGTGCCCCCGTCGATGATTCTACCTTATCTGTAAACCCAGGAAATTATTTAGAGAAACATCTTAGAGACACAATCCAATTTATAGAGAGCCGATCGCCAGTCGAACTCGTGGCGATTGGTATAGGTCATGATGTTACGAGGTATTATCGTAGGGCAGTTACGATCGTTGACGTTGAGCAGCTTGGGGGCACCATGATGGATCAACTTGCTGACTTATTTGACGAAAATGACGGAAACAGTAAAAAGCCGGGGTACAAAAGCAGAGCTCAGGCAACGCTTCAAGGGCGCCTCTAATTCAAAAAACTGAAACTATTTTTTGTCGTCAATTGCAGCATTCAACAAAATTACCGGAACTATGCCTGCGAGCACTATAGTTAAAGCAGCTGGAGCACACTCGATCAGCAATTCATCAGACGCGTACTGATAAACAAAGGTTGCTAATGTCTCAAAATTAAAAGGGCGCAGTATCAATGTGGCGGGTAACTCTTTCATAGTATCGACAAAGACGAGAATTGACCCGGCAAGTAAAGTTCGCTTCAAAAGTGGAAAGTGAATTCTGCATAATGTTAAAAAAGGGCCGTTTCCAAGGGTCCGGGACGCCATATCCATACTAGGCGTTATTTTTTCAAGACCACTTTCGACTGAACCAACGCTTATAGCCAGAAAGCGAATAGTGTAGGCAAAGATAAGTGCAACGATTCCGCCACTCAAAAAGAAAGAAGAGCTAGATGCTGGAATTATAATTTGGTTAATTAGACCGAAAGAAATTATTAAACCAACGGCCAGCGCTGCTCCTGGTATGGCATAACCAATAGTGGAAAACCGTGTCGCGAGTTTGACGCTCCAATGAGAACTCAGTCTTTGACTGTATCCTATAAAGATTCCCAGCGCCATGCATAAAACCGCGCTAGCGAAAGCTAGAAATACACTATTGCCAGTGTATTTTAAATAATCTTCCAATTTAAATAGATGCGCATTGTATGAAGAGTATGTTGCCAGGATAATCGCTGGAAGCAGAAAGCCGAATACAATTGGGACCCCGCAGCAAATAATAGCAGCCGCGGATCTCCAACCTTTGAGTTTAAACCTAAGTTCCCCTTTCATTCGCGAGGTATTATGTACTTTTTGTTTTCTGCGGGACGTTCGTTCTAACCAAACCAGTAGGATTATAAAAGCAAGAAGCACCAGAGCAATTTGTGCGGCACCGCCCCGATTTTCCATTCCAAACCAAACATCGAAGATGCCTGCCGTTAGGGTTCTTATGGCAAAATAATCAACGGTGCCAAAGTCACTTAACGTTTCCATCAAGGAAAGAGTTACTCCAACAACTATAGCGGGTCGAGCGAGCGGGAGGGATACAGAAAAAAAAACTTTTATTGGACCATGACCAAGCATTCGTCCAGCTTCTGACAGTGATGTTGTTTGCTCAGAAAAAGCGGCTCTGGCAAGAGCATATACATACGGGTATAGGACTAAGCTCAATAGTATTATTGCTCCGCCATGACTTCTAATTTCCGGGAACCAGTAATCTTGAGTACTCGTCCAATAGAAAAGTGCCCGGAGTGAATTTTGAAGCGGTCCAGAATACTCTAAAAAATCNGTGTAAACGTAGGCTATAACATAGCCTGGCATTGCTAATGGTAAAATAAGCATCCAGCCAAANACCTTACGCCCCGGAAACTGNCACATAGCAANCAGCCAAGCCGTNCTTGTGCCAATAATTGTCACACCCAAACAAACACCAGCCATAAGAATAAGAGAATTAAAAATATAATTAGGCAGAACAGAATTTAACAAATGCCGCCATATATTCTCATCGGTACTCATAGCGGCCCAAAAGAGGCCAATTACCGGTAGCAGTACGAAAAAGCAAAGCATTATGGAAGCTTTGGGCCAGGTTTGCTCAGTTCCAAATATTCGTGTGAGCGAACTATTTTTTGAGTGTATCGGCCGTGCGCTTAGGATTTCTGTCATGCTTCTTTCTAATCTTGAGCACCTTAAAACACTTTTGGTTTTGAGGTTTTTTTAAGAAAAAGTTGTTAGTGCCTCGCCGATTTGCATCTAATCCACTAGGCATCAATTATGTGCAGTGTCCCTATATAGCAAGTTAAACGCTAAAATTGCAACTTAGTTGCATTCACGAGGCAATAATGGTTAATGCAAAGCCTTGACTCTCAATTAACTTAGCATTTTAGTTAACAAGTCTACGGTTCCTAATTTGGATTAAAAAGGGAACGTGGGTACTCGCTAATAATTATATTGGTGAGCAGCCACGGCTGTCCCCGCAACTGTGTGTGGTGAGCTAGGATACTCGAGAGCCACTGGCGATTTTTTGAATAAATGGCCGGGAAGGCAGTGTCTGCAGCATTGACCCACAAGCCAGGAGACCTGCCGAAGACATCGTTGCTAAATTCGACTCGGGGTGAAGTCGGATTGCGGTGGTCCCGTTTGGTGACGAGATGGTAATGTCTAATCAACGGGAGAGTATCGTGATAGAAAATGTATCTGGTCAAAAACTAAAAAAAATCCCAGCTACTGTTGTTACAGGCTTCCTGGGTTCCGGGAAGACTAGCTTAATTCAAAATCTCTTGACCTCAGCTAATGGCCAAAAAATTGCATTAATAATCAACGAATTTGGTGACTTAGGTATTGACAAAGAACTGGTCCTAGGTTGCGAGATCGAAGGCTGTTCGGACGGGGATATTGTTGAATTAGCAAATGGCTGTATTTGTTGTACAGTGGCGGATGATTTTTTACCTACAATGAAGTCTTTATTAGATCGAAGTGACCCTCCGGATCATATAATTATTGAAACATCAGGGCTAGCGTTACCAAAACCGCTTTTGAAAGCATTTACTTGGCCTGAAGTTAGAACAAGAGCAACTGTCGACGGTGTAGTTGCAGTAGTTGACTCAGTGGCTGTAGCGGATGGAGTTTTTGCTAATGATCCGCTAGCGGTGCAAAAACAAAGAGAAGCTGATGATTCCCTTGATCACGAGACCCCACTGGAAGAGCTGTTTGAAGAACAGGTGCAGTGTGCGGATATAATTGTTCTAAACAAGGCAGAACTAGTCTCAAAAGAAGCCTGGGAAGCGGTAGAGGCGAAAGTTCTAGAATGCCAGCGCTCAAACGTTAAGAGCATCAAGACCAGTTTTGGAAANATCAAACCNTCAGTNCTTNTCGGGTTAGGNGCAGAAGCTGAGCTGGACCTTGGAAATAGACACTCACACCATGATGGAGAGGAAGGTCATGATCATGACGACTTTGANAGCTTTGTTGTTGAGTTTGGTGAAATCGAAAATCAAATAGATTTCGAGACTAAACTTAGGTTAATTACAAAAAACCATAATGTCCTTCGTATGAAGGGTTTTGTTTCGTTGAAAAATAAGCCAATGCGCCTAGCGGTACANGTCGTCGGAAGCAGGATTGAAAAATATTTCGACNGGCCTTGGCAGCAAGATGAAGCGAGATACTCAAGACTTGTTGTCATTGGTTTTGCTAACCTAGACAAAGATGGAATAAGCGAAATATTGTCATTTTAAAAGTATGAAGTAATGCACATCTTATCTGGTCCCATAGACACCATGAGTGATGNTGTCGAGGCTGTTGATCTAAATCAGACAGCAGGTGATATCGTGATATTATCAGCAGCGGACAGCGACTTAAACTGTCTTGTAAGAGCTAATTCAAAAACCTCTTCAAAAACACCAAGCCTGCGATTAGCTAATTTAACCAAGTTAGGCCATAATCTTTCCGTNGATATTTATTGNGAAAAAATTATTAGCTCGGCAAAATTAATTATCATTCGATTAATAGGTGGGGTTAGTTATTGGCCATANGGTCTTGAACAGATAAGGAATACCGCACGGCAAGCTGGCGCTAAGCTGGTAGTAGTTCCAGGTGACGATAAAAATGACCCCCAGCTTACTTCGTATTCTAATACTTCGGCAGATGTCATTGACCGAATTTGGGCATATTTTACAAATGGTGGCGTTGGAAATGCTTTTAACTTATTAGAATACGCCAGCACCCTAATTGGGTACGAAACCAAGTGGAAGGAACCTGCTCCGTTACTTCAAGCTGGACTTTATTGGCCGTCCTTAGAGCACCCTAGCATAAGGGAATTTGAGAAATTCTGGACTTGTGGAAGNAAAGTAGCGTTAATAACTTTTTATAGAGCCTTGGTAATATCAGGTAACTTAAANCCAATCGATTCCCTAATAGCCACTTTNTTAGATCAAAATATTAATCCGCTGCCAGTATATGTTTCTAGCCTTAAAGACAATTATTCTGATGAGTTTATCAATGAATTAAGTTTAATGGTAGACGTGGGCGCCGTGTTGAATACTACCGCTTTCGCAGTGTCATCGATAGGTNCANATAGTAGGAATAGACCCTTCAGAAATACNGATTGCCCGGTGTTCCAAGTAATTCTATCCAGTAGCGAGAAGAATACCTGGTTTGAATCATCAATGGGTCTGGGTCCAAGAGACATTGCTATGAATGTAGCTTTGCCAGAAGTTGATGGTCGCCTTATGTCACGTGCCATATCGTTTAAATCGAGCTCGGAATATGATGCCAAATCACAATGCGCCATAGTCACTTATGAACCGGTCCAGGATNGGATATTATTTGTAGTAAANTTAGTTGCCAGCTGGATTAAATTAAAAGAAACCCCAAACCGGGAACGGCGTCTTGCAATTATCCTCAGCAATTACCCAAATAAAGATAGTCGAATNGGGAATGGAGTAGGACTGGACACCCCAGCGAGCGCAGTTACGATCTTAAAAGCATTAAATAATAAAGGTTATTTAATCAAGAATTTACCAAAATCCAGTGGGTCACTTATGACAAAGCTGAGAGACGGCCCTACAAATAATATTGAGTGTGCCAATAAAAAAGAGGGACAAGCCAAATTAAGTTTAACAACTTATGAAACTTTTTTTCAAATGCTGCCTAAGCAAATACAAGTCGAGGTAAATCAAAGGTGGGGTTTCCCTGCTGAAGATCCATTCGTTAAAGATGAACAGTTCATTCTTCCGGTAAATTTCTTTGGTAATATTGTTTNGGGTGTGCAGCCTGCCCGCGGGTATAATATTAACCCCAAAGAAACATACCACGACCCAGCGTTGGTCCCGCCTCATGGTTATTTAGCATTTTANATGTGGNTAAAACATTCTTTTAAGTGTGACGCGGTAATACATCTAGGCAAGCATGGNAATTTGGAGTGGTTGCCTGGAAAGTCAATAGCTTTGAGCGAAACATGCTATCCGGAGGCAATTCTTGNCGGCCTGCCAAACATTTATCCTTTCATAGTAAATGACCCTGGTGAAGGGACCCAGGCTAAAAGACGATCGGAGGCGGTTATTATTGACCATTTAGTTCCTCCTTTAACTCGGGCGGAGTCTTATGGTCCATTAATTCAATTAGAAAACTTGATTGATGAGTATTTCCAAGCGTCGCAAACTGACCCTGGGAGAATATCAATTCTGGAGACAGAAATACTGGAGGTNGCGCAGCGATGTAAAATTTTTCAGGATTCGGGAATGGAAAATCTTAAAACAAGCGGCGATAAATTAAAAAAACTCGATTCCTACATTTGCGACTTAAAAGAAATGCAGATCCGCGATGGGCTGCACATTTTTGGCGAATCCCCGGAGGGAAAATTACTCGATAATTTACTTGTGGCGTTAGTTAGAGTGCCAAGAGGAGAAGATGAAGTTTGCCAAAACTCTATTCTTAGGACCTTGGTGAAGGATTTAAGGCTTGGGGATTTTGATCCTTTAGATATAGAGCCAGCGGAAGANTGGACAGGCCCCAAACCGCANGTTCTATCAAATTTTTCACCTCATAGGATTTGGCGCACGTATGGCGACACNCTTGAACGTCTTGAGTGGTTAGCGCTTGAGCTGGTTTCTGGCCGTTACGACCCGAAAACATATTTTCCAGACACTAGCAAGGTACTGANAGAACTAAAAAGCAATATTCAACNAAAAGTGGTNANCTGTGGAAAATTAGAGATAGCGGGTGTTCTGGACGCTCTAGAAGGGAAATATATTTTTCCAGGTCCATCAGGAGCNCCTTCGAGAGGACGNCTGGATATTTTACCGACAGGCAGAAACTTTTACTCGGTTGATACTAGGACAGTTCCAACACCCACNGCCTGGAAACTGGGCTGGAAAGCTGCAGGACTGGTTATAGATCAATTTCGCCAAGAAAACGGTGAATGGCCNAAAAACCTGCTCCTTTCTGCTTGGGGTACGGCTAATATGAGAACTGGCGGAGATGATATAGCTCAGGTTATGGCATTTTTAGGAGTTTGCCCGGAATGGGAGCCGATATCAGGAAGNGTCACGGGCTTCAAAGTCATTCCCTATACGGCGTTAGGACGTCCGAGGGTTGATATAACTCTAAGAATATCAGGATTTTTTCGAGATGCGTTTCCTTATCAAGTCGAACTGATAGATAGGGCCATCCAGCGCGTTGCGGGGCTCGATGAGCCAGAAGAATTTAATCCTTTGGCTGCATTGGCTGCCGCAGAGAAGTTGAAATTATTATCTAATGGGGCGAACATAGAAACAGCCTCCCGACGATCCACTATACGAGTATTCGGAAGTAAACCTGGCGCTTATGGCGCCGGCCTGCAAACTCTCATTGACGAGGGNATTTGGGACACAAAAGAAGACTTTGCAAGGGCTTACCTTAAGTGGGGCAGCTTTGCATACGGGTCTAANCTGGAAGGAAACACTGAAGAAGAACTTTTTCGCTCGGCACTTTCGAAAGTTCAAGTCGTACTGCATAATCAAGATAACAGAGAGCACGACATTCTCGATTCTGACGATTATTACCAATTCCATGGAGGAGCAACCGCGGCAGTTCGTCANTTTTCCGGTATTCAACCCACNGTATATCATGGTGATCATTCTAGGCCCTTTGCCCCAAAAATTCGCAAGTTAGAAGAAGAGCTTGGGAGAGTAGTCCGAGGCCGGGCTGTTAANCCAAAATGGATCGCCGGGGTTATGCGTCATGGATACAAGGGGGCTTTTGAGATAGCCGCCACCGTTGATTACCTATTTGCATTTGCAGCAACTTCGGGCTGTGTTGCGAATCATCATTTTGATGCTGTCTATGATGCATATATAGAAAACCAAGAGGTGAGAGAATTCCTCAAACAGACAAATATAGATGCTTATAAAGATATAATTCAACGATTGCTTGAAGCGCAAAATCGAGAGCTGTGGGTGCCCAGTCGCAATTCAATAGCTGATCAGTTAGAAAATTATNTGGAANNNTCNANTTCANAAGNTTANAGGCTTTTGCCCACTTCAAGAATCCAAAAAAAACAACTATTATGGTGTTTCTATTGACACAGGATAGAAAATCTAAGACTAAGTTCTTCGAACTCATTTTTAACAGCTTAGAAATTTAATTTAATGAAGCTAACCNTACTGCCAATAATGGTTCTTATTTTCGTTTTTAGCCCTTTCATCGAAGAGGCTAAAGCTCAAACTCCAAAGAAAATAGATGAAAAAAGAGCTTGGACAGCNTACACCTTCAAAGGAAAGGGCGGTAAGGTNTGTTATATGGCGAGNGCCCCGATTAAACAAAAAGGCAAGTACAAAGTGCGNGGCCAGCCNTACGCTTTAGTAACAAATAGACCGTCGGAAAAAATAAAAGGCGAGGTAAATTTTATAGCCGGCTACACTTTTAAAAAAGGAAGCAGCGTAAAGGTGAAAATCGGGAAAAAAGCGGTCTTTAAGCTATTTACAGAAGGTGACGCCGCGTGGTCAAAANACCAGCCGTCGGATCTAAAGTTGGTTAAAGCCATGAAAAAAGGCAATAGAATGACTGTTGTNGGAAGGTCTAGCAGGGGGACCAAGACGACTGATACCTACTCGCTATCCGGCTTTACAGCCATGAAAAAAAGAATTGATAGAGAGTGTAAATAATAAACGTGTTCGGATTAACCGAAAATAAAAACCAAGAAAACATAGTCGGTTTATCCCGCGAAGAATTGAATGAGCGTTTTTTAAATCTCGGTTTAAAAAAGTTTCGCAGTGGCCAGGTTTGGCATTGGCTGTACCATAAAGGTGTGACTTCATTTGAGGAAATGACGACTTTATCGAAAACTGTAAGGGAACAGCTGCGTCAGAAGTTTNCCATTAAAAGGCCCATGATTATTGAAAAACAAACTAGCATGGATGGGACGATAAAATGGCTTCTGCAGTTTGAAGATGGTACAAAAGCGGAGACAGTATTCATCCCTGAAGAGGATAGAGGCACCTTATGCATATCTTCTCAGGTGGGATGCACGCTTAACTGCTCATTTTGTCATACAGGCACCCAGCGGCTTGTTAGAAATCTGGCGCCATCAGAGTTAGTTGGTCAGATATTAATTGCTTTTGATGAATTGTCAGCTTGGCCATCCGCGCAGGCAGGCAGACCTGTAACAAATATAGTTCTGATGGGAATGGGAGAACCGCTGTATAACTTAGATAATGTTATTACGGCACTGAAAATAGTCATGGATAATGAGGGGATATCTATTTCTAAACGAAGAATAACACTTTCCACTTCGGGGATTGTTCCTGAAATTTATAAGTGCGGTTTGGAAACAGATGTAAATCTAGCGATATCACTGCATGCGGTAACNGANGANGTNNGAAATATTCTTGTACCTATTAATAANAAATATCCTATTAAAGATTTGTTGAGNGCCTGCCGTGAATATCCGGGAGTAAGCAATTCGAGGAGAATTACTTTCGAATATGTTATGCTTAAAGGAATTAATGATAGCATCTCGGATGCCAAAGCATTGATTAAACTTATGGAGGGTATCCCCGCTAAGATAAATTTAATTCCATTTAATCCCTGGCCCGGGTCTCCGTATGAACGTTCGGAGAAAAGCCAGATTGAACAGTTCGCTAAGATAATTCTTAAAGCGGGTTATCCTTCGCCGGTTAGAACACCCAGAGGAGACGATATTTTAGCCGCTTGTGGGCAGTTAAAATCCGGAAGCGTCAAAGAAAAACGATCCAAGCGCAGATATGACGAACGATTGTTAGAGGCACAGTTACCTTGACAGGTGTTCTCTTGCTGTAGCGGAAATTAATAAGTACCATTGAATTTTGAATAAAATAGCATATATTAAGTAGATGTTTTTGAATTTTTGAAAGGTTATGTAAATGGCTCTTGATCCAAGGTTGATGTCAAAATCGCAGGTGCAGGACGCGCATGTCGATGTTGGTCTTCGCCAATATATGCTGGGTGTTTATAATCATATGACCATTGGGCTGGCTATCACCGGTTTAGTTGCTCTTGGTGCGTCGTTTGCCGCAATCCAGGGCGGTCAGCTAACAGGTTTTGGCTACGCTATTTATATGTCCCCTCTAAAATGGGTGATTATGTTAGCACCTATCGGCATGGTGTTCTTTTTTGCTGCAAAACTCCACTCAATGGCGTCGTCTACGGCGCAGGTGGTTTTCTGGATTTACGCTGCTTTGATGGGATTATCGTTATCTAGCATTTTTCTCGTATACACAGGAGAGAGCATAACGAGGGTATTCTTTATCGCAGCCGGAATGTTCGCGGGAACTAGCTTGTACGGTTATACCACTAAAAAAGATCTCACTGGGATGGGGTCATTTTTATTTATGGGGCTGATAGGTATTTTGATAGCTTCAGTCGTGAATATTTTCCTCGCGTCCTCTGCTATGCAGTTTGCGATTTCGGTCATCGGTGTTCTTGTATTCGCTGGCTTGACGGCTTATGATACGCAATCAATAAAGAATGAATACCGGGAAAGTGACGACGGAGAGACACAGGCCAAGAAGTCGATCCACG
>NZVJ01000009.1 GCA_002701455.1 Rhodospirillaceae bacterium | reverse complement strand
ATCCATGCCCTGCATTGCTGCCGGCGGCATCGCCGTCATCATGTCGGCATCCATCCCGCCCATTGCATCGGCCGGCATTGCAGTCATCATATCGGCGCTCATCCAGCCCATGGCATCGGCCGGCATTGCAGTCATATCAGCGGCAGTAGCACCCGCAAATGCGTCGGGTCCCAGGGTATCCATTGTCGCCTGGTTCATTGCTGCGGGGTCCAGCTCCTGACCATTAGGTCCTATNATTGGCATATTTTGCGCTCCGATCTTTNTGTTGGGTTNATGCGATATGCTCTANAAAGTTAAACTANTANTAACTTTGACTCCTCTTTCACNGNGGAGTCAAGTGAGTAAATATCAGGGAGGTAAGGCGTCTAGGGGGCTCATTCAAGCAGGAAATTCTTTTATTGGTATAAAAAATATTAAATTTGCAATAGAGACGGTTAAGAAACACTTTTTTCTGGAAGCTAAAAATAGCAAAAACTATTTCTTACAAGTTGGGTTAGGCAGTGACTGTTGGCGTACCTCGCAAACATGTCCGGTGTAATACTCGGGGATATTGGGTAGCATCAAAGTTTGTGTCAGCTCGATGAAGAAGGCACCGATTATCCCACATTAATATATCGCCATCTTTCCAGTGATGGCGGAAGGTGAATTGTTCTTGTGTCGAGTGTTTTTCGAGTGACACAATTACCGGTCTGCTTGTTTTAATATCCTGACCGTCAATATGTGAAGCATGCATTCCTAAAAATAAACATTTTCTGTTTGTATCGGGATGTACTCTAACAAGTGGATGCACCATTGGNGGCGCGTCATCAATTTCCTTCTGGCTCAAGATGCGGTTGATATTCTCTCGAGATAATTCCCAGCTGTGAACTACATTTAGTTTTGCAAGGTCGTGCTTCACTTTTTCAGACAATCCTTCATAGGCGGCNTACATATTGGCAAAACAGGTGTCGCCTCCGTCTGGAGGGAGTGTCTTAGCATGCAGTAGAGTTGCCATTGATGGGGCCTCCCTGAATGATTTATCAGAGTGCCATAATGTAGATTTAACTTTTCCAGTAGGTTTTCCGTTAATATCGAGATTGGTGACAATATGGACGAATGGCGAATCTGATGCACCTTTGTTGGTTAGCGTATGCCTTTCAAGTTCACCGAATTGTTCGGTGAATGCTACCTGTTCTTCCTTATTNAGGTCTTGATCCCGAAAAACNAATAATTGATATTTTAAAAACGCATTATAAATTTCTGTTTTTAGAGCATTAGTTAAGGGTTCTCTGAGATTGAGGCCTATAACTNCAGCCCCCATAAGTTCCGATAGCGGCAGAATTGTTGTTTCCGGATTGGGCGATCCAATTTCTGTAGTTGAATTTTGTAACTGCATAGTCCAAAACTCCCTCTTATNCCCAGAGCGTATAATTTGTATTAGTTTCTAAATGCGCTTCATCTGAATAACAGTAATTCGATAAGATAATGTCGGCTTCATCTTAATAACTATCTTATTATTGAAAAGGGTATCTGTCTAACGAAACCATTAGCGGTTATAATAAGCAATCAAAACAGTTATGTTGAACTGGATGAAAATCAATGACTTCCAATCTTCTTTCTATATGGAAAAATAAAAATTCAATCCGCACCGGCAAAGTTAACAACAATCATTATGGCGGTTTATATTTTTAGACCGTTGCTTTAATGAANAAAGATCGATCTACTGNTAAAAAAACTATTATTAATNAAATTTTTTGCAGCCNGCTCTTGGAACCAACGTTATGAGCAATAACTTTGANGCAATTATAATTGGCGCCGGCATTACNGGCGCTTCGACCGCCTACCATCTCAAAAAAAATGGGGTTAAGAGGATATTGNTGCTTGATAGGAGAGGCGCAGCTGCGGGCGGCACNGGAAAGAGCGCTGCGATATGCAGACAACATTATTCGACTTCGTTAATGGCCAGGTTAGCCTTGGCCAGTATTTCAATGATGGCGGAAATTGAAAAAGAAAAGGNGGGAAGTTTTTTTCAATCCGGTTATATGATGCTGCTTCCGCCAACGCTGGTTGAAGCGGCGGTAAAAAATCTGGAACTACAGCAATCTGTCGGTGTTGAAACACGATTTCTAAGTAAACAGGAAATTACGACCATGGCTCCGTGGCTTAATACAGACGGCGTTGCAGAAGTTATTTTTGAACAATTGGGCGGATATGCAGACCCAGTGAGAATAACGGAGTACTTTGTTCATAAGTTTGTAGAAAACGGNGGAGAGTTTAGGAACGACACACCGTGCCGGGGATTAACTAGAGAAACGGACAGGGTTACGGGCGTTGTTTTAGACAGTGGTCCCGCACACGCAGATATAGTTGTTAATGCGGCAGGTCCATGGGCTCCAATTATAGCGAAAATGGCTGGTATTGAACTCNAANTNAGNGCGGTGAGAGAACAAGATTCCATTTGGCAGGCGCGCAGCAATCGGCCATTGCCGTCCGTTTCGATATCTAATGCTGTAGACTCTATTTATGTTCGTCCAATGGGTGAAAATCGCTTTCTTATCGGTCAAGGGTTTCCAAAGGATTATTTTGATGTTGATCCATACAATTTCAAACAAACAGCCGATGACGAATTCGTTAATTTAATTTTACAACGAACCTCAAAACGGTACCCTACGCTGGAGGGAATGCAGCTCATAAGTGCTTATTCCGCCTTATACGATGTTACTCCTGACTGGTATCCTTTTATTGGACCTAGATCCGATATCAATGGATATTACGACGCCAGTGGGGGAAGCGGCCATGGTTTCAAAATAGGCCCTGCTGTTGGAAAAGAACTAGCTAATTGGATTGTGAAGGGCGAAACATCTGATGACTTCTCGCAGTTGAGTTATGACCGATTAGCCGCCCAACAGCTTTTCATCGGCGCATATGGAGGGAACCGTGGTTAGTTTTTTAGTTGGTTTAAATTGAGTGTGCGTAGCCTCGCATCTTCATTCATTAGATAGGCCGTACCAGAAGTTTTTAGCGTTAATAGAGAGCAAAATCGATAAACATTANAATTTCTTCTCCCTNTTTCAGATANGCGAAGCNTCAGCAACTCCCGCAGAGTTATATCCGCCATCTACGAACAGTATATGTCCATTGACATAACCCGCCGCGTCACCCCCTANAAAGACAGCCGCATCAGCAATTTCATCAACTGTACCATAACGACCTACGGGTATGAGTTTCACATAATTTTTCCTAGTCTTTTCGGTATGAATTTGCTTGGTGAGGGGGGTATCAATTGGTCCTGGGGCAATTGCATTAACTGTAATGCCGTGCTCTCCAAGGTCCCGCGCGCCCTGCTTGGTCAGACCTATTACCGCGGCCTTAGAGGTTCCGTATGCNGCGCGGTGTTCCCCCGCACGCTCACCAGATATAGAAGCAATATTTATTATTCTGCCATATTTCTGCTTAGACATAATTTTAGCTGCTGCCTGTGCACAATAAAAGGTCCCATTTAAATTAATGCGCATGACTCTATCGAACTCTTCCGGAGTGACATCATTAAAATGGCCAAAGCTGCCAATACCTGCTGCATTCACCAGGATATCTAAGCGGTTAAATTCTTTAACAGCGGTTTCTACAACCTTTTGGCAGTCTAAGGTTTTGGTTATATCGATCTCGCAACTGACTGCCTTTCCACCGCATTGTGAAATAGCGTCAACTGTATCGACTGCCCCTTCAAGATTAATGTCAGCTACTATTAACGACGCGCCTTCGTTTGCAAACGCTTTCGCTATGGCTTCCCCAATTCCACCGGCTGCACCAGTTACAACCGCTACCCTATCTTGCAAACGCATAACATCTCCCGGTCTAAATAATTAAATTTTTATCTAAATTTTCGCACGGTGTCCGGCCACTGTATAGAGATTATGATCTTTTTAACGGGACCAGTAAGGTCGCAACCTAGGGTTTAACAATCAATGAAGGGTTATATAAGGTACGATAGCGAAGGGTTATGATTAATGGTTCCTATAATAATCATCCCGTTGACTGTGTCATGTCCGGGAATTACTGTAAAAATATAAATTAACTCATGAAAATTACATGTCGGAGAATAGCATGTTCGACGGTTTCGAAAAATCCCGGATCAATGTCGAGGGATGTAATATTCATACAGTGCATGGCGGTAAGGGACCACCTTTATTGATGTTGCATGGTTATCCGCAGAGTCACGTGGAATGGCACAAGGTCGCGCCGGCTTTGGCGGAACATTACACCGTCGTTTGTCCGGATTTAAGAGGTTACGGTGACAGCGATAAGCCCAGTTCAACCGATGCTGATTTATCTACTTACTGCAAGCGCACCACGGCTAACGATCAGGTGGCAGTGATGCAATCATTAGGATTTGAGAGCTTTCACGTAGTTGGTCATGATCGCGGAGTAAGAGTAGGGTTGCGGATGGCCTTAGATCACCCTGAACGGGTGCTGACCTTAACAAATCTGGACGTTGTCCCTTCACAAGAGGCGTTTGAAAATATGGATTCTTCTCTTGCCTATGCATGGTTCCACTGGCACCTGATGCGCCAGCCAGCNCCTTTTCCAGAGACNGTTATGGTTAATAACGCGAAACTTTTTCTAGACCTTTTTCTTGACACTTGGAGTGCCGATAGGAGTGCTTTTAGTGATGAAGCATACGCGGAATATCTTCGGTGCTTCTCTGATCCTGATACCGTTAGGGCAATGTGTGCGGACTATCGGGGGGTTAAACTTGATTTGGAGCACGACGACGCCGACCGAGGCAAAATGCTCTCATGTCCCGTGTTGGTGCTTTGGGCAGGGAACATGACAAAGCGTAAGGGGTGGCAGACGGGAGAAAACCTGGACATGTTGAGTGTCTGGCGTGCTCGAGCGGCAGACGTTCGGGGGCGTGCGCTCGACTGTGGTCATTTCATCCCAGAAGAACGGCCACAAGAATTGGTTTCTGAATTATTAGACTTTTTACCGGCTTAGTGTTTCGTGTCGGTAATCCCGCTGGTGCTTATTTAAATAAGGACAAAAAAATAAATGTTATTGTAATTAGGAAGAATTTTTAGTTACGTATTCAGTGTTTTACGTTTTGAAACTTAAATCTGGTCGAGTTCGTTAACCTAAGGAACGGTAAATGGCGCAGAACATTAAGAAAAATAATTACAAGTCTCTTCGAGATCTTCCAGCGCAGGTTGATGCAAGTCCTGATACAGCCGCCAGAAATCGAGCCAGGTATTTTAATTCAGGAAATGCTTTTATGGTGGAAGAACCACTAATACCTGACGCCGTCTTCCAGGCGGAACCAAGAAAAGCTTTTTCGGATAGTACGCCAACGAGCTTGATACCCTGTGATATTTCTAGCCAACTCCGATGCAGCTACCCTGCTACTTCACCGTTAATACTCGTCTACTATGCCCGAATTAATTGTGGTGATGTTTTACCCACCGTATTTAATGCAAGCGGAGCACTAGCGTATGTTATTTCGGGTTCAGGAGAAACTTTATGTGAGGATGAAGTTATCCAATGGGGAAAAGGTGATGTTTTTCTCATGCCAGGGGGGAAAAAACAAACTCACAAAGCGTTTAAAGAACCAGTAATTTTGTGGATCGCTACAAACGAACCTCAGTTAGCATTCGAAAACTCGTCTGCCAAAGATGGTAATTTAGTATCGGGAATGGTTCACTACCCGTCTCAAGAAATTGATCGCCAGTTTGACTTGATCTATAGCATAGAAGCCGAGCAGGATGTGTCAGGGTCAGCTGTAATTTTCTCGTCATCTGACCAGGAGCTAAACAAAAATATTCTCCCGACTTTAACTGCTGGGATTAATTCGCTTCCGCCGAACGCTAAACAGCGACCACATCGTCACAATTCCATAGCGATTTCACTGGTAATTGGAGGTGAGGGGTGCTTTTCACTGATAGATGGAAAGAAAAAAGAATGGCTGCCGTGGGCAACTATGATCACGCCTCCAGTTTCTGTTCACTCTCATCATAATGAAAGTGATAAAATGGCAAAATTTTTAATCGTTCAGGATGGTGGGATTTATTCCTACACTAGAGCGATGGGGTTTGAATTTGTAGATAGGTAATAATATTACAAGTTTCTAAAAACAGCGGGTAATAGCTTATTATACTCTGCCTTTAGAGGCTCAGTTCCACTTAATAAGTCCGGTATTCTTGAGGGGGGAAATGGATTTACAACTTAAAGGAAAAAGTGTCTTAGTCACCGGCGCCTCCAAAGGAATAGGAAGAGCCTGTGCAGTTGCATTCGCGAAGGAAGGGGTCGATACAATTCATGCTGTAGCTAGATCTAAAGCCGATCTGGAAATATTGTCAAAAAGTATTAACGATACCTATGGAGCAAATGTAAAGACCTATCCGATTGATGTGACCGATAAGGCTTTGAGAGATGATTTAATTAGCAAAACGGAAGACATAGATATTCTTATTAATAATGCCGGTGCAATCCCATCGGGTTCTATTTACGCAGTATCAGAAAAAGCCTGGAGGGAAGGCTGGGAGCTTAAAGTTTTTGGTTATATAGAAATGACGCGAGCCTATTACACCATTTTCAGGGAACGAGGATACGGAGTAATTTTGAACGATATAGGTAACTCAGGTGAAAACCCCGATTTCGATTATGTAGCCGGGTCGACAGGGAACAGTGCCCTTATGACTTTTACCAAAGCAATAGGAGGAACTAGCCTTAATTATGGAGTTAGGGTGCTTGCTGTTAACCCAGGTCCCGTAGATACAGGAAGAATGGAAAAAATGTTAAAGCAGAGAGCTGGGATAATCTTTAAGGATGAGGGGCGTTGGGAAGAGCTTCTAGAGCGTTTCCCAGGGGGAAGAGCTTCAACTCCTGAGGAAATTGCTAACGCTATTACGTTTTTATGTTCACCTCTTGCGTCTTACATAAACGGATGTGTGTTGACTATTGATGGCGGTATAAGCGCTCGTGGCTCTGTTGTATGAGAAGAAAAAATTGGAGTAAGCAATGCCTTTTGCGACCACAAAAGATGGGGTAAAACTCTATTTTGAAGAGACTGGGAAAGGGGTACCAATATTATTTATTCATGAATTTGGTGGCGACCACAGGGATTGGGAACCGCAAATGCAATATTTTGGAGGTATTTACAGATGTATTTCCTACTCAGCAAGAGGCTATCCGCCATCGGACGTGCCGACTGAGTTAGCAGATTATTCTCAAGAGTTGGCTGTCGCCGATGCAGTAGCTGTTTTAGACCATCTTAAAATAAAATCTGCTCATATTATTGGTTTGTCGATGGGTGGATTTACGGCTGTTCATATGGGGCTGCAATATCCTGAAAGGTGCTATTCTCTTTGNNTNGCCGGCTGTGGNTATGGNGCAGAGAAAAAATATGAGGAATATTTTAAGGGTGTGTCATTGGAAGTAGCGAAAAATTTTGAAGAAAAGGGTGCCAGTGAGTTTGCTAAAATATATTCACTTGGTGCCTCACGGGTTCAATTTCAGAATAAGAACCCACGGGGTTGGCAGGAATTTGCTCAACGATTAGCTGANCACTCATCAAAAGGGTCTGCGCTAACAATGAGGGGGGTTCAAGCTCGAAGGCCCTCGCTCTACGATCTCGAAGAAGAATTAAAATCGATGTCAGTTCCCACGCTCATAGTAAATGGCGATGAAGATGATCATTGCCTGCAAGTGGGGCTTTATCTGAAGAAAGTTATTCCTGCTTCCGGTTTGCTGGTTCTGCCTAAAACCGGTCATACGTTAAATCTTGAAGACCCGGGTGTCTTTAACAGTTCCATATCAGNTTTTCTAACACTAGTCTCTAATGAGAGGTGGTTGCCTAGAGATCCAAGAGCTAACCCAGAACAGGTAATGCGAACAGACTAAGTTTTTATTTTCATTTATTCGAGTATTATTTCTCTTAAAAAATCGGCTAGCACAATTGCGCAGTCATTGGGGTGAGATGTAATTAGAAAATGCCCGGAGCCGTCTATAACAGCTGAACGTTGATTGGGTATGCAGGTTTGCAACGCTTCTGTAATAACTAGCATTTGTTTATTGGCGTGAGCTCCTCTCACTAATAGCACTGGCATCGAAAGATTAGCATAGTCATCAATCTTTGCGNTGAAGCTAAAGGCTGTGTGCCAGTCCAGCACATTACTAAAAGCTGTTTGACGGCAATACNCTTGAACGACTTCAGGCATTGCAGCAAAAGAACCATCGCCACCCCAGAAATCGATAATTATTCTGACAGCGTCTTCTTTTCCTGCATGAAAAGCTGCTTCATAGTCCTCTTTAATTTTTTTTGTTTTTTCAAACAATTGATGATGCTGGAAAGGATCAATAATTGTTACAGGGTTTGCCTCGAATGTTGTGATGCTTAGAACGTTAAATTTGCCTGATAATGCGCTGGCCAATGCAACCATTCCGCCGAATGAATGGCCAACCAAATGGACAGGCTCTCCAATTTTGTCAACCACTGCTTCTATAATTTCAATTTGATTTTCCATTCTAAAATTTTTAATGCTTCGTCTTTCCTCCGTAGTTCCGTATCCACAAAGACTGGTACTTATAAATCTATAGTCTTTGGGTAATAACTTTTGTATCGGGGTCCAAGCCGCAGGGGTGCTGAATGAACCGGGAATGAATAGAATTGCTGGACCTTGTCCATATTCAGTGTAGTCTATTTTTTTTCCGTTGTGCGTTATCACGCCCCCCGCTCCTTAAAATACAATGAAAGCCCAAACGTAAACACTAAAAATTTTCAATCGTGGTATATATTAAAAACGATATCAATTTGGTCTCCTGCTGGATCATCAGCCAGANAGTAACAANTATCAAACNGTGCAGAATAAATCTAATAAGAAANAGCCTCAGAAATTGGAAAAGGACCCCGAGTTGGAATTTTTATTGAGGNAAGACGGAACACCGTTTGCGCCAAATTTTGGCGACGTTTATTTTTCTTCAGAGAACGGGCTGGCAGAGACGCAATATGTCTTTCTTCGGGGTAACGGTTTGCCTCAGGCTTGGTCCAAGCGAAAAGACTTTACTATTGTTGAAACAGGATTTGGTACTGGGTTGAATTTCCTTGCTACTTGGAAGGCATGGCGTGAAACCCAGCCTAAAACTAATAAACTTCATTATTATTCGGTGGAAGCGTTTCCTCTCACCAGCCAGCAAATCTCCAATAGCCTAAAAAGATTTGTTGAACTCAACGATTATTTGAATGATTTTTGTTCCGTTTATGGCAGTCCAGCATCTAATTTTAAAACTCTTAAATTTGATGAAGGGTGCGTGAACTTATCAATCTTTATGGAGGATATTGGCAATATTTTACCTAAGTTAGATATTAGGGCGGATGCTTGGTTCCTTGATGGTTTTAGTCCCTCCAAAAATCCGTCGATGTGGACGCCTCTACTTTTTGATGAAATGAAGCGATTAAGCGGGAAAGGAACAAGCTTTGCCACGTTTACTTCCGCGTCAATGGTTCAAAGAGGGCTTAAAGAAGCCGGCTTTAAAATAAAAAAATCTCCGGGCTACGGAAAAAAGAGGGAGATGCTGAAAGGGAGTTTCTGCCCTTGAATATCTTATCGAATTTTTTCAAGTTAACATAATAATTTTCCAATAATCTATTCGTCGAGGAGGGTAACGCTTAATGGAAATGCCAAAATTTTGCGTCATAACAGTAGCTGAGTGTGACGCTAATTATCTCTCAAGAGCGCTAGAACTAACGAGAGAATTAAAGAATGAAATAGAAGAAAAAGGAAACCCTGTTTCAATTCGGGCTGGTACTCTGATTACCGGATATTATGCGGGCGCAATGGCCTTTTTTCAAAATTATTTGACACTATCGGATTTTGAGAAATCGTATGAAATTCTTCAAGCTTCCTGGCACTATCAGAGTTTATTTAAATCTGGAGCGGCTAAGGTTGCTTCACGTAATTTAATTAAATTTAGTCCGGTGGAATATGAAGAAAATTTAATTGTTGAAGCACAATACTTAGTTTTGACTAGAGTAAAAACTTTAGGATCTATGCTTCCGTCAATAAACAGGCTCGCTCCTGTTTTTTCAAAAACTGGCGCACTTAGTTATCGATTAGGATCAATTATGACTGGAAACAATGTGGGCAACGAGCTTCTTGGTGTTTCATACAAATCGATGAACCAAATCGAAACAGCCTATGATCTACTGGCAGACAACTTAGATTATAAGGACCTCCTCAAAAATGTGACTGTCAAAGCACGAAATATTGTAAAGCTTGTATCTGGCTAGGTTAAGTTTGAATATTTGTTTTTCGATATGGCTGCCTAATTAAAATTATGCAGAGGAACAGTAGGCTGTCTGTCGTGTTTTGTGTCCAAAAAAGATCGTGCCGCTTCTATCCGGCCGTCGTTTACAAGCGCTGATAAATAAGTATTTTGTATCAAATCACGCTGTGCCCTTGAGCCGCCAATTCTAATAACGTCATCTGTAATTGGCTCTAATATTGTTATCACACTGTTCCAGTCCTTCGTCTCATATGAACTAAATGCTTTTAGCAGTTCAGCTGGAATCATTCCCGCTGGGAGTTTTTCCTTCTGACCCGCCTCAACTAATGCATCGTGCCAGGCGTCAACGTCATCTTGGTCATTAAGTGCGATAGAAGGCAATGCACCGTGCGCGTCAACAAACACCATAGGTTTTGGGAAGCTGTTTTTTCTGAACTCGAGCAGTTCCTCCCAATGTCTCTTAGATCGGTCCATTCCGGCTAATTCAGATCTCCACAGCAAAGCAGCACCATCTGTAAATACATTTATTGATGGACTATTGGAGACTTTTGGTGAGCAATATTTTTCATATACTGGTAGGACATCTTTGTGTTCTCCCAGCATTAGTTTGGATAGGCAGTAATGCCACCAGCAATGGCAACTAAGATAGTTGTCTAAGGAATAATCGGGAAGCCATTTTTCTAAATAATCGGCAACTATTCTATCTTCTCCGGCTTCGTACAAAGCGTGAGCCCAGACATGCGCGGTGTGCGCGCTCCGCGGGTTCTGCTGAAGAGCTTTTTCGACCATCTCACGCCCTTTTAGCCACTCCCCAATTTCTACCAATGCAAAACCAAATACCGTGGCAAACCACCAGTCATCGCCATATGCTTTAGTTAACGGCTTTAAGAGTTCCACCTGCTCATTTTCCCGGTCGACCCGACCGCTGAAACCAATGAGGCCAAAAACGCTGCAGGCCGGCGCTAGGGCAAAGGCATCAGTGGGATATTCTGTTACATGTTTTCGAATTAATTCCAATCCGGCTGGACCTTGCCCGCTGGTAAGTAATTTAAATATTTCTGCGTGTTGGCGCTCTCGGTCTGTTGCATTGACAGCTAATTCAACCGCTTTCTCAGCTGCCAGTTTAGCATCGGGCATCTTTCCAGTGAGCTGCAGGATCCTTGCTCTTGCAGAATAAGCTAAAGCAAAATTAGGATCCGCATTCAAGCATTTGTCCAGAGCGTTTTCAACGTTCCCGGTTGCCGATAGAATTGCGTCAACTGCGTCTATGTAAGCTTGTTGCGCAACATCTGAAGACGTTGTTATGTGCAAGCCATATCTGTCTTTGAGAACCATAAAACCCCCGATTTTAAAAAATGATAAAGTTCTTAACTAAAAGTATAACTAGCGACTGAAAGTAAACAAGTATCGAAACCAAATAAAAAAGTTTCGTTTGCTAGATAGTGGTCTTACTATCGAAGGGCAGTGCAAAATTTTAACTGTTATTCGTCAAAAATTGGAATGTTCGATGATTTATATGGTTGAGATGAATTTAATAGACAGGGATAAGCGCAAGGAGTGGGATAATTGGTATGATGAGCATACAAAAATGCTTCTAACATTTCCTGGGTTTCATGCCACGCAGCGCTTCGAGTGTATTGATAATGCAAAAGCGCCCTTTGTCGCTTTGCATCACGTCGATGGTCCAGAGTTTTTTAATAGTTTTGCCTATAAAAATAACGCCGGGCCGGCGGGGACTGGTGAATGGCGAAATAAGATGGACAATTGGAGTAGGAATTTATTTGAGGGTATTGAGACAACTCCTAATATATCGCTAGAAGAACATCTCATTGTTATTGAACAGGGGTGTAAGCTGCCCGTTATCGAAAATTTTGAAATTGTTTGGCTGGAAAGTGTCGGCCTGGATAAAGACGTAGAAAGACGAGGTTTCGCCTCTTCAAAATCTAAAGCTATAATAGAGCAAATCCGTCAATTATCTAATGTGAGAGTGCTTAAACCATTGAATAAACGTCGTACAGAAACCGATTTGCGTTTCTCTCATTAGATCTATGCTTAAGGCTGGGTGAAATGTTTATAGTCTTTCCCATTAAGACTACTGTTATAAGGNTNGATTGATTANTATAAACAGNGGATTANGGTCATCATTTATGCCGTGATGTCNCAAAGTAGTGGTGGTTTTTTTGGAACTGGAGTTTAGCCATTGGAAATTAGAGGTAGAGTTGCATTTGGACGAATGGACGCGGTGAGCTTTGGTCGTCCTGCTCATGAAACATTGATTGAGGAAATAAATAATTACGATGCGAACCGTGTATTTTTATTAGCGAGTGGTACTCTAAACCGCAATACCGACGAAATAGCTAAAATTCGCAGGAGCCTTGGAACTAAATGTGTAGGTGAATTTTATAATATGTCACCTCATACCCCGCGGAGTGACGTTATTGAGGCAAGCAGGGCAGCAATCGAAAAAGAAGCCGATTTGATAGTCACGTTTGGCGGCGGTTCGTTAACGGATGCGGCTAAAGCTATTGCGCTTTGTATTTCGAATAATATTACCGACGTAAGTAAAATGGATGAGCTGCGCAAAGGAAATAGTATCGATGGTGGGGCACTTGCAGCTCCTTCAATACCGCAAATTACAATACCAACCACCTTATCGGGCGGGGAATTCAGCGCAATTTCTGGCGTTACAGACGAGATGTCTAAGACGAAAGAATTATTTCGNCANCCCGGTATTATGCCCAAAGTTGTTATTCTTGACCCAGCTCCCACTGTCCACACGCCGGAATGGCTGTTTTTGTCGACTGGAATTCGTGCAGTCGATCATTGCGTTGAAGGAATATGCTCAATGCGCTCTCATCCATATGGCGACGCGCAGGCGTTGCAGGGATTGTCCTTGTTATCTAACGGCTTGATTTCTGTAAAAGATAATCCAAAGGACCTGAATGCTCGTTTAAATTGTCAGTTAGGGACATGGATGTCGATGGCGCCATTAGCCAGCGGTGTTCCGATGGGGGCAAGTCATGGGATAGGTTATGTTCTCGGCGCAGTGTTTGATATACCCCACGGTCACACCTCTTGCATTATGCTCCCAGCGGTAATGCAGTGGAATGAAACAATAAATGAGTCTCGCCAAGAAAAAATTTCTCAAGCTATGGGCAGCCCGGGCAAACCAGCAAGTGAGCTTTTAAGAAAGTTAATCGGAGATTTAGGCATGCCAACTCGACTTTCTGATGTAAATATCGACACTAAGGAGTTTTCGTTGATCGCCGAAAAAGCCATGGAGACACCATGGGTTCCTCATAACCCTCGAACCATAAGCGGCCCGGAGCATGTGCTTGAAATTTTAAAACTAGCAGAATAGCTGACTCAGCTAGGTTTCAATTTGGCTAATCCGCCAATCAGTAAAATAGCAGCACCTGTGCAATAAGCAGCGAATATAGCGCATATCGTTTCAATAGATATGCCGATATCAATTAAAATTCCCATGGATGGCGGACCAAGGGCGGATGCTAAGACTGTTACTGCAACAACAAAAGAGCGGATGCTGCCGAGATAAAGTGGACCATATAACTCTGCCCATAAGGCGGTAATTCCCGTATATAGCATACCAACGTTTAGGCCTAATAGTAGTAGGTATGGCCAGGCCCAGTAAGGACTGGAAAAAGCCCAAATAATTAATAGAGCGGCAATTTTGGGGACAAGAAAAAGCGGCACCGCCTTTATAGCACTGATCCTGTCAATTAACGGGCCAAAAAATAAAGAGGCTGCNACAGATCCCACTGCATAAACCCAATAGCTTCCGGTAATCCAGACTGCGGTCCAGCCTTTCGCGTCCGCTAGGGTTAAGTGATGAAAAAATAAAGCTGTTCCTATAAAAGAAGGCGCTATGACAGCAGGCATTATTAGATAGAATCTCCAATGGCCTAGCATTTCACGTCTGGTCCAACTAGTCCTTGTTCCAGGATTTCCCAGGGTATTNTCTGTGNCATTCTGCTCGTTCTTTAGATCATGCCCNCTCGATTTTGATANAAGCCACATTACGGNAGGAAAAAACACGAAAAATAAAACTCCTGTTGCTAAGCCATACGTGTGNCTCCAGCTGAGGATTGATATCCCTAATACTACCAGTAATGGCAGAAAAGATTCGCCGAATGCATACCCTAGGGCAGCTATAGCAATAGATTTTCCTCTATTGATGGAAAAATACCTCGCCATTGTCGTTACTGCGATATGGCTGGTCAAACCTTGTCCNGTCTGCCTGAGACAGAATATCACNGGCACAAGCAACCAGGCGGTTGGAACAAGCGCAATGAGCGCGCCAGATGTGCAAAGGCCTAAAAAGATGATANACGTGTAGTAGTTTAGNTTGAACTTATCAATTAATTGCCCTGTCCACGGTAGTAAAATTGCGCTCAGGACTGTTCCTGCCATATAAATACCTCCCCACTCACTGTGGCTCAATTCAAATTCANTCTGAATGCTTGGTCCAAAAGCACCTATGAAGAATGTTTGACCAAGGCTAGAAGAGAAGGTCATTAAGAAACCAAATAAAAGGAGGTGGGGGTGCCGCTTAGTTAAAGCAAGATACCCCATTGGTTTTGAATTCATCTTTATCCTTTTATTAAAGTGGTTTTTTGTCTAAAAAGATGGGCTTATTACACCCAGCTAAACGTATAGTTTAGCAGAGCAATTAAGTCGCAGCGTATTCTTGTATTAAGTCTTTTAGAGCAAGAACTTCATCAGGATTACTCGCCCATTTACTTGTACCGCCCATAGCGCTTGATGGAATAAGTATCCTTTTAACGCCAAATTTTGACATTTCGGGTATCGAACTTAGGTCCTCAGGAACGGAGACCGTAAATTCAACTTCGTCCGGGTTCCGACCGCTTTCTTCTGCGGTTCTTTTCACAAGCGTAAAAAGATCTTGGGGGCATCCGCGAGCCGGAAAAAATCCATCCCCTATTTTTCCTGCCCTTCTAGCAGCTGCCTTACTATGTCCNCCCACAATTATAGGGATNGCCTTGTTNACTGGTTGGGGNCGACAGTAAACNGGACCAAAGTCCACCAATTCGCCATGATATTCAGCGATATCATCCTTCCAAAGTGTCCGCATCGCAGATATGCATTCATCGGTTCGTTGGCCCCTTTTTTCAAACGGCACGCCTAGGGCTTGAAACTCTTCCTCCAGCCAACCAACTCCAATNCCAAGATCTATTCTGCCTCCAGAAAGTTGGTCGAGNGTTCCCAGTTGNTTCGCCGTTACAACGGGGTTCCTNTGAGGAACAATTAAAATGCCGGTAGCTAGNCGNATTTGTTTTGTTGCAGCTGCTANATATGCCATGTAAATCAGCGGGTCGGGNAAGTCGATATTCTCCGTTCCGTCGCCAAGTCTGCGCGATTGTGAGTAAGGGTACGCGGACTTGTAGTCTTGCGGAATGACGACATGATCTACCGTCCAGACACTTTCAAAACCAGCCTCTTCAGCTGCTTGAGCCATCGCAACAGCTCTAAGTGGATCGACATTTGGNCCTGTATTTAGATACCGAAGTCCGAATTTCATTTAAGTATTCCTCNCCCTTATCTCGTGGCGTACCATCATTCGATGATTAAATTACAGTATTCCACAGAAAGTGTTAAAATTGCCTTAATTATTAGTTTATGCACAGAAATCTCATGTTGAAATATTTATTTTATTATATCGCCGTTATCTTATTTTTTGCCNCAAACGCGTTTGCTGACAATCGAAGTTTACAACCGGAAGAGGGATTTGGCCGTAAGAAGTCTCAATTAACCACTGGTAAAACGTTTATGGTAGCAACCGCACATCCCCTCGCTAGTAAAGTGGGCTTCGAAATACTCGAGAAGGGGGGTACCGCTGCAGACGCGGCGATCGCAGTTCAGCTGGTTTTAAATGTTGTTGAGCCGCAATCCTCGGGAATAGGCGGAGGAGCCTTTGCCTTGTACTGGAATGCANATNAACAGAAATTNCACTCGTATGATGCACGAGAAATTGCTCCAAAAGCAGTANCAGGGGATTTATTTNTAAATAAGAACGGAAGGAAACGAAAATTTTGGGACGCTGTTCCGGGAGGTCTATCGGTTGGTGTTCCGGGAACCTTAGCACTCATGGAGGTGCTTCACAAACGTCACGGTTCAATTGANTGGAAAACGTTATTTAAACCTGCAATACTGTTCGCGTCCGAAGGGTTTCCCATTTCTAAGCGCATGGCGCAATCCATTGAAAGGGCAAAATCTAGAAAATTGGATTTTTTTAAGCAGACAAAAGAAATATTTTTCAAAAGAGATGGTTCCGCATACTTGCCTGGGGAAATATTTAAAAACAATAAGTTGTCTCAAACATTGAAGGTTATATCTGAAAAAGGAATTAAACCCTTTTACAGGGGGCAAATAGGTTTGGAAATTGTGAAAAATATTAAATCCAGTAAATTGAACCCTGGTCTTATGGAAATCTCCGATTTGGAAAGCTATCGNGTTATTGANCGGCCCCCTGTTTGCCTGAAATATAGAAATTATAAAATTTGTGGAATGGGTTCCCCTAGCTCCGGTGGTCTGACTGTTGGACTTATATTGGGAATACTAGAAAACGTTAATTTGAGGGATATGGGGGCTGGTGCCGAGGGCATGCACTACATTATTGAAGCCTCGAAACTGGCTTATGCTGACCGAAACTTATATATTGCTGACGGTGATTTTGTTCCAGTTCCAGAGGATGGTCTATTAGACAAATCTTATCTNCGGCAGCGATTTCAAAAAATAAGTTCAGTTCCCATGAACAAGGCTGGNCCGGGATTGCCCCCAGGCGCTGAGANGCTATTAAGAGGATTACACAAACAAAAAGAAGGAAGTGGGACAACGCATTTTTCAATAGTAGACAGCCGAGGTAATGCAATCTCCCTTACGTCTACAATTGAAACAGGATTTGGAAGCCGACTAACTGCGGGAGGATTTTTGCTAAACAATGAAATGACAGATTTCTCCTTTCTGCCAGAAAAANATGGCAGGTTGATAGCAAATCGCGTTGAAGGAGGAAAAAGGCCGCGAAGTTCAATGTCACCAACGATTATTTTCAAGGACAATAAGCCATATCTTNTACTCGGTTCGCCAGGAGGATCNCGTATAATTGCTTATGTCGCAAAAACTATAATATCTGTTTTGGATTGGGAAATGGATCTGCAGTNGGCCATTAATTCAGGTCACGTGGTCAATAGAAACGGTTTTACTGAAATAGAAGAGGGGTCCGACGCGCTTGCATTGGTGGCANAACTTGAGAAAATTGGNCATAAGGTTAAGGTTCGGAATTTAAATAGNGGCATTCAGATGATCAAAATAAAAAATGACGGNAGATTGGTTGGTGCGGCTGATCCCAGAAGAGAAGGTTTAGTATTGGGCGATTAGAATTCTTGATTGATGAGGATGTTGAATTAAATGCAGTTTGGCGCAATGGTAGTGCCTCGGGCCTCCGATTGGAAAATTATAGTTGAGCTGGAGAAAATGGGGTATGACAGTGTTTGGACCCCTGACTCTCAGATGATCTATTCTGATACGTACAGCGTGCTTGCGCTTGCAGCGGCGAATACATCTCAAATTCGTCTTGGTACAGGGGTGGCCATCGCGCCAACTCGCTTAGCACCTGTTACAGCGCACTCAATCGCCACTATCAATGAACTGGCACCCGGACGAACCTTCCTAGCAATAGGAACAGGTCATACGGCAATGCGTGTCATGGGAATGAACCCGATGAAGATAAGCGAATTTAGAGAATATTTGCGGGTTGTAAGAGGACTATTAACAGGGGAAGAGGTTGAGTTTACGCATCTAGGGAAAACAAGAGAAATAAAGTTTTTGCATCAAAAACAAGGCTTTATCAATGTAGAAAAACCCGTTCCAATATACGTAGCGGCGGATGGACCCAAGGCGTTGATGGCTACTGGTGCTTATGGTGATGGACGAATTTGTTCCTACAATCAAACAAAAGCATTACTTTTGGATAGCCTCAAAAAAATTGAAGCAGGAGCCCAGGAAACAAATAGGGTTTTACCGGAAAACTTTCATACTTCTGCGCTTACCTATGCCTGTGTTTTAAAACCGGGTGAAAGCATCGTGTCTGAAAGAGTTATTGATGAAGTCGGTGCTATGGCACTTGCAGCACTGCATTACTGGTATGAACTTTATCAATATAATGGGGATACCAGTACGATAGCTAGGAGTTGTCAAAACCTTTGGGATGAGTATTTAGCGTTCACAGAAAAAATGGAAACGCCGCGTGCAAAAAGATTTCAACAAGTACATTTGGGGCATTGCGCATTCGCTGTGCCGGAAGAAAGGAAGTTCGTAACAGAAAATTTGATTAGAGCAACCGGGGGCCTCGTAGGAAGCCCTGATGATATAGTTTCTATGCTCGAAGAACGCGAGATGATGGGGTTAAATGAGATTGCTCTTCTGCCTTCTATGG
>NZVJ01000008.1 GCA_002701455.1 Rhodospirillaceae bacterium | reverse complement strand
GAGGCAGCAGCTGAAGCCCCGGCAGAAGAGGCAATAGCTGAAGCCCCGGCAGAAGAGGCAGCAGCTGAAGCCCCGGCAGAAGAGGAAAAATAATTATCGAATTCATTAGAANATAGGTGTCTGATTGTCTGATGCGCTATGTTTAGGTGTGATAGTGGGGCCACATGGGATTAAAGGAGTGGTTCGCGTCAAAAGCTACACCGAAATAGGGGAATCCATTGCTGATTATGGTCCCCTGCATGATAAGGAAGGGAACAGTTTTGATCTAAANCTAATAGGACAATCGAAGGGTATGGTTCTTGTGAGCATAAGGGGAGTAGCTACGAGGACCCAAGCCGAAGCCTTGAAGGGAACAGAATTGTTCATTCCAAGAAACAGGCTGCCAAATACCGGCGAGGATGAATTCTATTATGCGGATCTCATAGGGCTTATCGTATACGAAAGACATGGCCAAAAAGNAGGAGTGGTCGTGGCTATGCATAACTTTGGTGCCGGAGATATAGTAGANATAGCTATGGATGGATTAGAAAACACAATATTAATACCGTTTAANAACGATACGGTTCCAGATATTGATTTGATTANGCAGAAAATGATCGTGGAAATTCCAGCAGGTTTATTAGGTGACGAAAAATAGGTTGATAAAACAATGATTTCAAGTAATGCGCGACAATCCTGGAATGCAATAATTGTTACATTATTCCCAGAAATTTTCCCAGGAGCGTTAGGGGAGTCGGTATGCGGCAAAGCTCTAGATCGTGGTATTTGGTCNTTGAAAACATTTGATATNAGAGAATTTACGACAGATAAGCATAAAACGGTTGATAGTTCTCCTTATGGAGGGGGTCCAGGAATGATTTTAAGACCTGATGTGTTGGACAGAACATTGGAGGCTGTATCTGAAATCCCGGGGCGCCGAATATGCCTTTCACCGCGTGGCCGACGTTTTGATCAGGCTTTTGCCAAAGAACTAGCGTTTGAACCTGGGNTTGTGCTAGTTTGCGGNCGTTACGAGGGTATTGATCAGCGTGTCATAGAGGCCCATGAGATGGAAGAGGTTAGTTTGGGAGATTTTGTGCTTTCGGGCGGTGAAATTGCGGCGCAAGCGTTGTTGGATGCAACGGTGAGATTGCTGCCTGGAGTAATAGGGTCAGAACANGGGTTGAATGAGGAAAGTTTTGAAGGTGGTTTGCTAGAGTATCCGCAATATACATATCCCCGAATTTGGGACGGGCGTGCGGTACCAGATGTTCTTTTGTCGGGTAATCATAGAAAGATAGCTCTTTGGAAGAAACAGCAGTCAGAAATGGTTACACGTAATTACCGCCCAGACCTTTGGGAAATTTATCAGAGCAGCAAGGCGCAAAACTAGATTTTAATAACTGATCAATAGATTAGATTTGGAGTAAAGGCGATGAATATAGTCGAAGAAGTTAATAAAGAAGAAATGGAGAGNATCTCCCAAGAGCGATCTATACCAGAGTTCTCACCCGGCGATACTTTGAAGGTGCATGTTAAAGTTGTAGAAGGAACGCGGGAGAGAATTCAGGTTTTTGAAGGTGTCTGTATAGCTCGAAAAGCAAATTCAATAAATTCCAACTTTACTGTCCGAAAAATATCCTATGGTGAAGGTGTTGAAAGAATATTTCCTCTATATTCCCCTCGGATTGATAAGATAGAAGTAGTTAGACGCGGTAAGGTGCGCCGGGCTAAACTCTATTATCTCAGGGATCGAAGAGGAAAATCAGCAAGGATTGCTGAGAAGATTGATCGGTCTGGCAAGAAAGCAAACTCTGAATAAACNGTGCTTTTGAAAGCTGCNAAATGAGGAGCTAGACTTAGCTGATTATTCAATAACTAGGGTTTTACAGGGTGGGTATTGAGTCGGTTTTATTTGGATGGCTAAATGTTATTTGAGCTTGTCTTGAAGCTTAGACCCTCCCTCGGTCCACCAAAGGGGAAAATTAAAGATGGCTAAACCGCAAACGCTATTTGATAAAATTTGGCAAAACCACTTGGTAGATACCCAAGAGGATGGCACGTGTTTAATCTATATAGACAGACACCTTGTGCACGAGGTAACTAGCCCGCAGGCTTTTGAAGGTCTCCGGAGTGCCGGACGAAAAGTCAGACGCCCAGATTTAACTCTCGCTGTTGCCGATCATAATACGCCTACAACTGATATTTCTGAAGGCATAGCCGAAGAAGAGTCGAGAATACAAGTTGAAACCTTGGAGGTGAATGTAAAAGAATTTGGGGTCCCGTATATAGGTTTGACAGACGCTAGAAGAGGTATTGTCCATATTATTGGGCCGGAGCAGGGCTTTACCTTGCCTGGGATGACAATTGTTTGTGGGGATAGCCACACAGCAACTCATGGAGCATTTGGTGCCTTAGCCTTTGGGATAGGAACGTCGGAGGTAGAACACGTTTTGGCTACCCAAACCCTTCTTCAGAAGCCAGCTAAAAACATGCGTGTTACAGTTGACGGGAAGTTACCAGTCGGTGTTACAGCAAAGGACGTCATCCTTGCCATAATAGGAAAAATTGGAACCGCAGGCGGGACAGGGCACGTGATCGAATTTGCTGGAGAAGCAGTGAAAACATTATCAATGGAATCTCGCATGACAGTCTGTAATATGGCCATCGAGGCGGGTGCAAGAGCCGGTATGATAGCGCCAGACGAGATAACTTTTGAGTATCTTAAGGGAAAACCGATGTCTCCAAAAGCAGGAGCATTTGAGCAAGCAGTAGCATATTGGAAAACACTGCCATCTGATCCAGGGGCCGAATACGACAAAGAGATTGTTTTGAAGGCGTCGGAAATTATCCCCCAGGTAACTTGGGGAACAAATCCAGAAGAAGTAATTCCAATAACCGGTCGTATTCCCAAACCAGTTGAAGTGGAAGATCCAATTAGGCGGGCGAAGNTGCAACGATCTATAGATTATATGGGCCTAGAGGCTGGCGGTTTAATATCGGAAGTGAAAATCGATAAAGTATTTATTGGATCATGTACTAATGGGCGTATTGAGGATCTGCGGGCAGTAGCAGAAGTTGCGAAAGGGCGCAAAGTAGCGACCGGTGTTCATGCGATGATTGTTGCGGGGTCNGGCTTGGTGAGAGAGCAAGCGGAGCAAGAGGGACTTGGAGTTATTTTTGAAGAGGCCGGATTTGATTGGAGGCAGGAACCCGGATGTTCAATGTGTCTAGCAATGAATGCTGACAAGCTTGAACCAGGTCAGAGATGTGCTTCAACGTCAAACCGGAATTTTGAGGGCCGACANGGTTTTGGAAGTCGAACGCATTTAGTTAGCCCAGCCATGGCGGCAGCGGCAGCNATTGCAGGTACCTTGACAGATGTCCGCGACTTCTAAACGCAGAAATTGTATGANTTGGAGAAAATATGGAAAAGTTTAATAAATTGAGGGGTGTAGCAGCCCCTCTTAATATGATCAACATAGATACAGACAAATTGATCCCAAAACAATTCTTGAAAACCATCAAACGTACAGGATTGGGTAAACATCTNTTCAATGAAATGCGCTTTAACGAAGACGGATCAGAAAAACCGGATTTTGTGCTAAATAAGNCGGCCTACCGGGNCTCCAATATTATCGTAGCTGGCGATAACTTTGGATGTGGGTCTTCCCGAGAACATGCACCTTGGGCGCTTTTAGACTTTGGGATAAAGTGTGTTATTTCGACAAGCTTTGCGGATATTTTTTATAACAACTGTTTCAAGAACGGNATTCTGCCTATTGTTGTNAATAAACAGCAACTAGANCAGTTAATGGACGATGCAGAAAATGGNGCCAATGCAGTGTTGGNTATAGATCTAGAGGCGCAAGAAATTACNCGACCAAANGGAGAGAGTGTTACTTTTGAAATTGANGAGTTTAGAAAGCACTGTCTAATAAATGGTTTAGATGATATCGGTCTCACAATGGAGAAAGAAAAAAATATAGATAGTTTTGAAAAGAAAAGAGCTACGGAACAACCATGGGCCTGAATAGGGTCGAATAAGTGGTGAATGTTGTAAGCAATTTCAAAAAGGGATGAAGAGTTGGCCTCAAATAGAAAGTTATTAGTGCTTCCAGGTGACGGGATTGGTCCTGAGGTAGTTTCCCAAGTTTTAAGAGTTGTCGATTGGTTGGCTGCAAAAAGATCTGTATCGTTTGATCTTCAAGAAGGCTTAGTAGGAGGCGCCGCATATGACGCACACGGCACTCCTTTAACNGATGAGACCCTCACGGACGCATTGGCCGCCGATGCGATTCTTTTTGGGTCGGTAGGCGGCCCTCAGTATGATGATTTGCCTTTTGACCTTAAGCCGGAACGGGGTTTGCTNCGATTGCGAAAGGAGATGGATCTTTTCGCTAATCTCCGGCCAGCAATGGTTTTTGATGCGATGGTGGATTCATCGACACTAAAAAAGGAAGTTATCGAAGGACTGGACATTCTTATCCTCCGGGAATTGACGGGNGGAATCTACTTCGCGGAGCCTAGGGGAATTGAAGATCTGCCNGATGGAATAAGGAAAGGGTATGACACAAATNTGTACACGACGCCGGAGATAGAAAGGATAGGACGAGTAGCCATGGACCTTGCCCGNAAAAGGCGAAAAAAAGTTACATCAGTTGAGAAGGCAAACGTTATGATGTCCGGTGTTTTGTGGCGTGACGTNATGAATAATTTATTTGAAAATGAAGCTGAAGGTCTGGAAACAGAACACATGTATGCGGATAACTGCGGCATGCAATTGGTAAGAAACCCAAAACAATTTGACGTGATTGTCACGGATAATCTATTCGGCGACATGTTATCGGATTGTGCGGCGATGCTGACAGGTTCGCTTGGTATGTTGCCATCGGCTTCCCTCGGAGCAGTTGATGAGACGACACAAAAAAGATATGCGCTATATGAGCCCGTTCACGGATCCGCCCCTGATATTGCAGGTAAGGAAATGGCAAACCCCATAGCAGAGTTGCTTAGCTTTTCAATGTCGCTTCGATATTCGTTCGATATGCCAGAAGATGCAGACTTAATAGAGNGGGCTATTCAAGCTGTTTTGGCTGAAGGAATTAGAACTCCAGATATTATGCAAGACGGAATGAAGCTAGTTTCCACTAACGTTATGATGGACAACATTGTTAGTAAATTAGATCGGTCTGTCTNAGACCGCNGATGGNAATATTGCGGATTTCTCCTAAATAAAAATAATTGAAGTAGAAATTTTATGGAAGTTTATCAGAGATAAATTATGGGTATTAAAGTTGCAGTTGTGGGCGCAACAGGCGCTGTGGGAAGGGAAATGCTACAAACGCTCGAGGAACGTAGTTTTCCTTCTGACGAAATTATAGCATTGGCCTCGAGCAAATCTATCGGCAAGGAAGTCTCTTATGGGGANGATAGAAGTCTTAAAGTACAAGGTCTGAACTCTTATGATTTTTCTGGTGTGGATATCGCTTTATTTTCTGCAGGCGGCGCCATTTCAGGTGAATTTGGTCCCAAAGTTGCCTCTAAAGGCGCAGTTGTGATCGATAATAGCTCAAAATGGAGAATGGAGCCTGACATACCGCTTATTGTTCCCGAAGTGAACGGCTCGGATATAGCTGCTTATGAAAAACGAAACATTATAGCAAATCCAAATTGCTCTACCGCCCAGTTGGTAATGGCCTTAAAGCCCCTTCATGANCTTTACAAAATTAAACGAGTTGTTGTCTCTACTTATCANTCTGTTTCTGGAGCGGGAAATTCGGGGATGGATGAGCTGTTTAACCAGACTAGAGCTGTTTACGTAAANGATCCTGTNGAAAATCANGAATTCAGTAAACAGATAGCGTTTAACTGTATTCCTCACATTGATATTTTTATGGACGATGGCTTTACTAAAGAAGAATGGAAAATGGTCGCCGAAACAAAAAAAATTCTTGATCCAAATATAGAAGTTGTTGCGCACTGTGTAAGGGTGCCTGTTTTTATTGGGCATGCAGAGGCAGTTTTCATAGAAACTACAAGGCAAATAGATGAAGCCGAAGCGCGCGAAGCTTTGAACAACTTTCCAGGTGTTGTGGTTGTAGATCATCGGGAAAGTGGCGGGTATGTTACGCAGCAAGAGTGCGCTGGCGAAGACGCAGTTTATGTAAGTAGACTAAGACGGGACCCCACCGTTAATAACGGTCTTGTTTTTTGGTGCGTATCAGACAATTTAAGAAAGGGGGCGGCCTTGAACGCGGTTCAAATTGCGGAGACTTTTGCAAAACGCCATCTTTTAAACTAATCAGCAAAAGTTTTTTGAATTAAGCTATTTTTTCAACAGTGACGCTGATCTTTTCAAGGTTTAGTTCTTGAAGAGAGGGTACAACCGCTAATTCTTTTGTTCCTCTTTTTTGCGTTTTCAAAGTTAATAGTTCGCATGCGCTGGTTGCTATTGATAACAAATTGGGAACTTCGTAACCGTTTAAAAGTAATCCTGTTACTAAAGCGGAAAAAAAATCTCCAGTACCATTAAATTTTTTGTCAATATATCGTCCAGCGGCTCTCCAAACCCCGATTCTGTTAATAGCGTAATTAGCAATTTGCTTATCCTCAACTAGACCTGTGACGAAGATAGTTCGTGGACCATTTTGTAAAAGCTTACGTGCGGCTGAAATCATTGTTGAGGTGTCATCGACAGCTTGGCCGGAAAGCCAGAAAAGCTCACTCTTATTTGGTACCACAAAATCTGCTTTTGGAAGAAGTATATCGCGAATAGCGGAAAGCACGCCTCTTTTTACAAAAACTTTGTTATCATCTCCAATGACTGGATCAAGTACATATAAGCTGTTCTCATTGATTTTCCTTATATGGTCGATGGCATTGCTAACTATTTTTGCATTCGAGGGNAGACCAAGATAACCGGATAAGACCGCCTCACAATTACTTAAACCGCCAATTTCTCTAATTTTTTGGATTTTTTCATNTATCGTTTTNGGNTTGGTNAATTCACCTGAAAACTCTTTATGACCGGGNTGATTAGAGAAATAAACTGTATGAANGTACCAACAATCGTGTCCNAGTTTTTGCAATGTGGGNATGGCTATACTATTCCCAACGTANCCAAAGGAAACGCTTGATTGAATTGAGAGCACTGTCATGACTGATCTAAAACTTGCAGTTGTTACCGGAGAAAATCTTTTAAATACAAGTCAACTTGCTGNCTTATTTCTGCATCAAATGTAGTCATTAAATTTTCCACCAGGTTATACCATAAGCTGGTTTTNAAATTTGGGGTAGCATCTTCTCGGAGCGTATGTGATCGTTCAGCTTCTGCATTAATTGTTGCTATTCTTCGGGAGCCGTCAAAAATTTCTAAACGGACATTCACAGTTGCGNCGTATCGTTTTGATTGTTCGATCGCAAAAATCCCTTTGAAACCTTTTTGGGTTTTCAAGGCACTTTCAATGATTGATCCTGAAGTAATAACAAATTGAGCCTCAAGCTGATCTCCTACTGGAATTAGTATATCTGAAGCCCATCTTTCTGCGCTGGCTCCAGGAGATATCGGCGCTATATGTTCGATATTNGGNTGCTTAAACGGCATTATNTATTCGTTGATTACGGTAATTTTAGCTACATCTAGACGAATGTCAGGTCGATGACTGAAGGTCAGTTCAGGTATGCGCTGNTCNATANCTGTAGTTTTNCAGCATACCAATGCTGATGATAACAGNATCACCAGATACAGNGGCTTAAAACTTAACAGTAGTTTTTTAATCTCGAACATANGCACCTGCTCAATTCTTCCTAACCTTTAACCATCATGTTTTGTTGAGATTAGTTTTTCAAGTCTTCGTTCGTCATATGTTTGCTCACCTTTGCAAAATTCACATGTCACAATGATTTTTCCATCAATTTTCAAGTCCTCTCTCTCATCAGAGCTGAGACTTAAAAGCATATTTTCAATTTTTTCTATCGAGCATCGACATTTATCTTTGAGATATTTTTTTGGATAAATACGCACGCCGACTTCATGAAATAATTTATACAAAAGTTCATTAGGCCTATCGGCTGTAGATAACAATTCTTGTTTTGTACAGCTGGCAAGCATAATTGCAGCATTGCGCCAGGCCTCTTCGTAGTCTTCTTGGNTGGCGCCAATAGGTAATTTTTGACCTCCAGGGAATGCTTCTTTTTGTATGATTATAGCCGCACCACACCATTTTCCAGACGGTGATTTTTCTACGGCCAAGTTTACAATGGTTTCTATTTGTTCAGAGGTTCGAAAATAATCATGAACACAATCAGTTAGATTATTTTTGTTCAACTCAACTATGCCCTGATATCGCTCTTCATTTTTGCCCTGGTCAACAGTGAATGCTATATATCCACCTCCCGTTAATTTTTGTAATGGGTCAGTGGTTGTATGCTCATTTAATTTTTCGCTATCAAAAGCAGCATAAGCCCTCAAGGTACCTTCGCTGGTCACATCAACCAATAGGGTTTTAATAGGATCNTGGCCACTGACCTGCAAAGTGAATATTCCATCGTACTTCAGTGAGCTGGACAAACATGGTGCAAGAATCAGCATCTCCGTAAGCAGTTTAGCGACTGGTTCTGGATAATTGTGCCGACGTAAAATGGTATTTGAGGCATTTTTGAGTCTTACGAAGCGTCCTCGGAGATAATACGGCTCTATTTGAAAGGGTAATATACTATCTTGGATATTTGCCTGTTTTGTCGACATNTTTACGTCATGCACCACAGCAAAACAGCCTTTTGCGCATGCAAGCGGTTTTCTGCTTCATCCCAAACTAAGGACTGGGACCCGTCAATTACTTCAGCTGTCACTTCCTCTCCNCTGTGTGCAGGTAAACAATGTAAGAAAACTGCTTCCGGTGAGGCNGCTTCCATTAATTTTTTATTTACCTGAAAAGGGGCCANTAGATTATGTTGGTTCTTAGCGTCAGTTCCCATAGAGACCCACGTATCTGTTACTACACAGTCAGCNTTTTCTACTGCGGCTCTAGGATCATGGAAAAGATTGACATGTTTTTTCTGCTTATTAGCCCAATCCAATAACTCATGGTTTGGTCTGCATTCTATTGGGCAGGCGATATTTAATTTGAAATCAAATTTTGTTGCAGCGTGTATCCAAGATGAGGCCATATTATTTCCGTCTCCGCTCCACGCTACGGTCTTCCCTTTGATNGGGCCGCGGTGCTCCTCGAAGGTCATAACATCGGCCATTAGTTGGCATGGNTGGGAACTATCTGTTAAACCATTGATGACAGGAACAGAAGAATATTCGGCCATTTCTCGAATTTTATCTTCTCCGAATGTTCTTATCATAATTCCATCCACATATCGTGATAGCACTCGCGCTGTATCTGCANTGCTTTCCCCTCGAGCTGCTTGTAACTCGTCACCACTTAGTACGACAACGTGGCCGCCAAGCTCCTTCATACCCACCTCAAAAGAGACCCTGGTTCGTGTGCTTGGTTTCTCGAAAATCATAGCTAAAGTTTTTCCAGAAAGAGGCTTATATCCCTCTTCCCGATTGTTTTTCATTTCGGCAGCCTGCGTTAGAATTTTTCGCAACGCACTGCCAGAAAGATCTTTTAAATCCAGAAAATGATTCTGATTGACCGGCATCTTGCGGTTGTCNTCCAATGTCATANTGATTTCTCTTTTATTTCGCCACTANGCTTTGAGGGAGGTGTTTTCTACNCAGTTATTTTGTTGCATACCTGGTCNATTTTCTGCACAGCTTCGTCTAATTCGTCTTCGCTTACATTAAGAGGNGGCAAGATTCTGACCACATTTTCTCCTGCTACAACTGTGAGTAGTTTGTTCTCTCGAAGGGCTGTCATTAACTCAAGATTAGGGCCAATGCTTTTTACGCCCAACATTAACCCAACGCCGCGGACTGATTCTAAAACTGAAGGGTGCTTATCAACTAATGATGTGAGGTCATCTTTCAGCTTGTTTCCTTTCTTTATGATTGAGGAGAGGAAATCTGGTTCATTTATAACGTCTAGAACGGCGTTGGCAGCCGCCATAGCCAAAGGATTGCCGCCATATGTAGATCCGTGGGTTCCTGGCACCATACCGGAAGCGGCCTTTTCTGTTGCAAGAACGGCACCAACGGGAAATCCTCCACCAATTCCTTTTGCTAGGCCCATTATATCGGGTGTTACATTTGCCAGCTCATAGGCAAACAATTTCCCTGTCCGGCCCATTCCACATTGTACCTCATCAAAAATTAGTAGTGCGTTGAATTCATCGGCAATATCGCGTAATGCTCTCAGGTAGGCAGTTGATGCGGGATTTATACCGCCTTCTCCCTGTATTGGCTCCACCAATATAGCTGCAGTTTTAGTGGACATAGCAGCCCTCATTTCATTCAAATTTCCAAAAGCTACGTGGTGAAAGCCTTCGGGACGGGGCCCAAAACCCTCCCTGTATTTTTCGCTGTCCCCAGCAGAGAGAGTGGTTAAAGTCCGGCCGTGAAAAGCTCCTGTCGCACAAACTATTTCCTCTCTCTCTGGTTCTCCATTTTCAAAGTGGTATTTGCGAGCGACCTTCAAACACCCTTCCATAGCTTCCGCACCGGAATTACAGAAAAAAACCGTATCGGCAAAGGAGTTTTCCACTAATCTGTCAGCAAATCGCTGTTGCTCCGGTATATTGTATAGGTTCGAAACATGCCAGAGTTTACTTGCCTGTTCTTGTACAGCGGCTACTAAATGTGGATGGCAATGACCTAACGAGTTTGTGGCTATCCCGGTAGCAAAATCTAGATATTTTTCCCCTTCAGTGTCATAGAGATATGAGCCTTCTCCATATTCAAAGGCAATATCAATACGTCCATATGTAGGCATTACAGCTGTGACCATAATAAACCCCCGCCAATTAAAGAAAGTGTGTTATTGTCATTGGTAAATAATAAAATGGTGGACCAAACCTATTACAATACGCTCTATCAAGAAACTTAAACTTTATGATAACTAAAAAGCAGATAATATAAAAATAAATTCAATATTGATAGCTAGAATACGAATTTGCGATTAATACCCGTTAAGCGCACCGTGAGCCAATGGTAAGATTGATTTCTTTAAGACCGAAAATGCTTTGATAGCTTTAATGCCTGACCTTGATAGTTGGATCCAATTCCACCTGCACCATAAATTTTTTCTGGTATTTGTGTCATTTGCTCGTAAATCAACCGGCAAACTGTCTGTCCGTCCTCGATCAAAAATGGAACATCATGTGATCTGACTTCCAAAACAGCTCTCGTTCCCTGTCCTCCGCTCGCGGCATGGCCAAACCCAGGGTCGAAAAAGCCGGCGTAGTGAACACGAAATTCACCAACCTTGGTATCATATGCCCGCATTTCGGCGGCGTAATCTAATGGTACGGACACATATTCTTTTGACATTAGTATATAGAATTCATCTGGATTAAGTATTAAGCGGCCATTTTCGCTGGAAGAGTTGTACACGGGATCCCAATAGTCGCCTATTGCACATACACCGATTTTATCCACGTCTATGAGAGATGTGTGCGGTTTAGCCTTATAACCGACTAGGTCAGAGTCTTTTTGGCCAGATAAATTTACGCTTATCGCTACGCCATGTTTTATATCAATAGGTCCACTTTTTTTATCTACTAGCCCTTCCGTTTCTTGGAGGCGCCTCATTGCAGCATCTGCCGCTGGCGGCGTACCACGTCGAAACCTAACCTGGTTTAGGCTTGAACCTTGTCGCACAACAATGCTAAAAGTTCTGGGGCTAATTTCAGCATACAAGGGGCCTTTATACCCGGTTTGAACTGTTTCAAACTCTGACGTAAAGTCGGTGAGAAGTCGCGTAAATACGTCAATCCGACCAGTGGAACTCTTTGGGTTTGCCGTACCTGAAATACCGGAATTCAAATTGAGTGTTTCCTGCAACGGCACAATGTAAACGCAACCCTTCTCCAAAACGGCTCCATCAATTAGAGAAAATTGATGCATTTCAAGCGATTTAAGTTTGTCTAGTACTGTCGAATGCGGGCCAGGCAGAAAACTCGCCTGAACTCTGTAAGCTACAGCCCCTAGCCTGAGATCAAGACTCGCTGGTTGAACTTGCGCCTCCGTTATAGGCAAGTCAGATGATATCTTTCCTGCCGCTGCCATTTCGATCAAGGCTTGACTCGCCAATATTCCCGTCGACCGGGTCAACGGTGTAGCTAATTCTGGGAACATTGATTCTGTATGCATAGCTTTTCTACGTAATTAATAATACTAATGATAGTTAACAAATATTATTATGTTGGAACAGTATAGCGAACAATAAATTTTCCTAAACCGACCAAAAAATATTTTAATAAACTATGCAGGAACCAGCAGCTTTTAAAACACTTTTTCGATTATAGGATGCGTACTATTAGAAAGAGATTGGAAATAAAGTGCCAAAACACGTTCTAAGTTTTGAAACTTTAAGAAGGGCAGGTCTTAGTTATTTAGGACGTTATGCGGCATCAACTAACGCGTTGAAGCTTGTTTTGCGACGTAAGGTTAAGAGAATAGAGGGCGGTTCAGATAATTGGTCGCCAGAAGCCGATAATTGGATCAACGAAATTGTCGATCGATTCACACGAGCTGGATTGCTAGACGATTCTTTGGTGGCAGAAAACCTATGTTCGTCACTTCTACGACGCGGGACTTCTTTTAACGGAATAAAAGCAAAACTTACGGCAAAAGGCTTCGAAAATGCTGTCATCAGTCAGGTTATGAATGATCTATCAAGTGATGCGGAAGAATTAGAAGCGGCTTTTGTTATGGCCAGGCGCAAGGGACTTGGTCCATATCGAAAAAAAGAAGACAGAAAAACTAATAGAAGACGTGACCTGCGAGTAATGGGACAAGCAGGCTTTCCGTATTCTGTCTCTAAAACAGTAATAGATAGTGTTGATACCTAGTGCTTAAAGAAATTTCAAAATATGTTATCGCCTACAAGATCCCCAAAAAATTTATAGTTTCCCCAAAACAAATTCTGCACTAGATACCTCAAAAGCACCAGGCTCTTCTGCCAACATTTCCGTTACAACGCCGTTATCAACAATCATGGCGTACCGTGCAGATCTCATACCCATACCTGCCTCAGTTCTGTCGAGTTCTTTTCCTATTGCTTTCGTGAAGAGCCCGCTGCCATCAGCAAGCATCATTACTTTGTCTCCTGCGTTTTGATCAATGCCCCAAGCATCCATTACGAAAGCATCGTTTACTGACAAGCAGGCAATCGTATCCACGCCCTTAGCTTTAATTTCTGCTGCTCTTGCNATAAAGCCAGGTAAATGCTTCGCGGANCACGTAGGTGTGAAGGCTCCGGGAACAGCAAAAATAACAACCNTTTTTTCAGCAAAAAGCTCATCAGTGCTGATATCGGTTACACCGTCAGATGTCTTGTGTTTCAGAATTGCGGCGGGAATCTTATCNCCTACTTTAATACTCATTTATTATTTCCTTTTTTGCGTTTGTATGAACTCAATTTGAAAGCTGTTCGTGAGACTGCACTAACTTTCCCTTCTCATAGAATAGGCATTCNTGTTTTTTATGCTAGGTTGATTTCTAAAAAATATAAAACTTTGTTTTTATAATAGTCATTGGTAGTAAGATGCAGCCTCTATTGCATCTCTTATNGTATCTTCATCAAGTAATTCTGGGAGCACGATCCCGGTTCTGGCTCTCGGGCCGTAAATAACCGTAAATGGTATTCCGTATCTATTGAATGAAAATAGATAATTAGCAATTTTATTATCGGGTTTAGTCCAATCGGCTTTCATGCCTATTAGCGTTCCAGATTTCAGGGAATCTGAAATGAGGCCGTTAGAAATAAAAAGTTTTTCATTCACTTTGCACGTTATACACCACTCAGCGCTGACATCGACAAGAACGGTGTGCCCCTCGTTCACATATTTTGAAATTTTTTGTTCATCGAAAACCACCCAGCTTGGATTCGAGTTACCTATGGCAGTTTTAGCTTCTGCTAAAAATGCTCGTTTTTGTTGCGGCAAGAACTCGAGCCCACTACTCAAAACTATAGCACAAAGACCTAAAATGGCAGCTAAACATATNAAAAGGNGCGGTTTGAAAATTTTAGAAATCACGATTGACAGAGTAGCCAGTGTCATAGAGCCAATGACAAGCAAGAGGAGGGTAAGCGAAATTTGTTCAGCTAATACAGTCAACAACCAAACAGCCGTAAGGCATAGTAGCATGGCGAGGAAAATCTCTAGCTTTCTCATCCAGGCTCCAGGTTTTGGCATTATGGCTAATGCAAATGGGAAAATTGATATCGATAAATAGGGCAGAGCTAGACCTAAACCCATAGACAAAAAGATAAAAATTATCTCTTGGGTGTCACCTCCAAGAGCAAAAGTTAAAGCCGTCCCNACNAATGGTGCGGAGCATGGGGTTGCGAGTATAGTTGCGAAGACCCCTGTGAAAAAATGACGGGATAATTTAACCAAATCCGATTTATTATCGGCCGGTCTGGACAGCCTATTCAAAAGTCGATCTGGGACTTCAAATTTCAGCCACCCTAATAGGCCGGCCGCGAAACCTAATATAGCTATGCTTGATATTGTTATGAAGATTGGTTGTTGAAATTGCATGCCCCAGGTTACGAAGACACCAAGTTTTTTGAATAAAATTGCTATTATAGCGAGTAGCAAGAATGACGAAATAATTCCGAGTGCTGAGCTTAAGAAACCCAGTCGTACTGATTTACGATCTTCACCAACAGCTCTTGTTATATCCAGTAATTTTATTATAAGGACCGGAAGAACGCATGGCATAAAATTTAGTATAACNCCTCCAAAAAAGGCAATAATTAGAATAGTTAATGGAAAGCTGTCACGTTTAAATGGTTGTGTAGATATATCCTGCGATATTGTTCCGAAGCGAATAATTTNNTTTAATTCTNCAAAGCGTTCTCTATCGACAAAGGTTAAGGTCAGNGGGATNTCTGCTGAAAAACTTTCATCCAAAGTTTCNATGGGAACNTTTAACTCANCACTGTGTCGTTCGTTATATAAAGTCACAGCGGGTTTACCAAATCGGATATTGCTTATCGATTCTATAAAAACGTCTGGCTCAGTCAATTTTTCGAGTGAATTAATATTTAGGGTTAATAGCTTTTTATTAAGACGGGAATTTTGCAGTGTGAATCCCGGCCAGCTATTAGAATTAGGCACTCGCTGTTCATAATTTTTTAGATCGGCCGCGAACATGCTAGGTGCTCCAGTCCCGGCAGGCAGCTGGAGTGTTAAAAGCCCCTCAATAGGAACGCAGATTTCTTTACAGGCTAGAGCGCTTAATTTGGTTCTCAGATATAGCGGTCTTTTGCGGTCTTTTATTTTGGCTTTTAGCGGTATGATAATTCGGTCCTCGTAACCAAAACTCTGCATTCCATCAAGTGTAAAGCGCATTGGAACTGGCCAAAGCCAGTCGATATTCTGCAAGTTATTTGATTCTGTTTCGATAAAACTAGGNGGGAACCCGGCATCNCCAGGGTTACGCCAATATACTTTCCATCCGTCTATCAGCTCAAACTCAAGTCCAAGAGGTATTTCNTCAAGGTTNGCGATGCTTTCGACACCACTTATTATTCTAAATTTAGCGAAGTCGTTCTCTNCCCAGTTAGATTGTGATGAACCGTATGCAGAATATGTAGTATTAAGGAGCACAAAANTTGCTAGAAGAGTTTGTGCCAATATTTTTATTATTTCCCAATGCCTTTGGAATGTATATTTTTTTGTTTCAGACATGAACCTAACTGCTTCTTAACAAACATCTGTCATTATAGNCCTAAACCCAGCAAATATAACTTTTTGAATTGAAGGGTTTGGTTAAATATTTAAAATAGTAACTTAATCATAGAAAGGAATGGTAGTTATAACCATTGAAAACCATTTTTTAACTGGGAAGCTACTAATCGCAATGCCGGCGATGGGTGACCCCCGGTTTGCGCGATCTGTAATATATATATGTGCCCATAATGCTGATGGTGCATTGGGTTTGATAATTAATAAAAAAATGAGTACACCCTCTTTTTTGGAGATTNTGGATCAGCTTGAAATCTCTACTGCGATGNATGCGAAAAANAAAATACACGATGTTTACTTTGGAGGTCCTGTTGAGACGGAGCGTGGTTTTATCCTGCATAGCCTAGAATATAATTCCCCCCATACTTTAGTTATAAACCATGAAGTAGGAATGACNGCATCAATTGAAATTATTAAAGAATTGGCNGCTGGAACGGGCCCNACCAAAAGTCTTTTGGCCCTCGGTTATGCGGGATGGGGGGCCGGNCAACTTGATGGGGAAATACAAGANAATGCCTGGTTAAGTGTAGACCCAGANCAAGATCTAATTTTCAATGAAAATGTTAACATAAAATGGGACAAAGCTCTTGAAAAGGTAGGTGTCAGCGCTGCGCTTTTATCCACTGAGTCGGGTCATGCTTAAGTGATACGGAATTTCGGGACCGTTTTGCTTTTTTGGGNTCCNNAGAGGAATAAACAAGATAAATTAGTTATCATTTTAGTCTGACAGTATGGTGTCATGAGCCGCTATGGCTGCCGCNTGAACAANATCGTTGACAGTTGCATTCATTTGAACAATTTGCACCGGTTTTTCTAATCCGAGAAGCATCGGGCCAATAATGGTGCCGCCGCCAACCGCTTGCAGAAGCTTATAGCTTATATTTGCTGCATGAAGGCCTGGCATTATTAAGATATTTGCAGGACCAGATAATCTGCAAAATGGATAATTTTTTCTTAGTGACATATCAAGTGCTACATCAACGCCCATTTCGCCATCGTATTCGAAATCTACCTTTCTTATATCCAATATCCGTGTAGCTTCTTGAATGCGTTCCATATGTTCGCGATGTGGATATCCAAAATTTGAGAAGGAGACGAGTGCAACCCGCGGTTCATATCCAAATGCCCTCGCTTTCTTTGCCGTTTGCATTGCTATATCTGCTAAAACGTCAGGTTCAGGCACTTCGTTTATATTCGTATCTGCTATAAATAATGCATTATTTCGGGTTGCAACGAGACTACAGGTCATTAGCCGTTGTCCTGGCTTGGTGTCTAACACTCGTGTAATATATTCATGATTTACACCAAAGCTTCGTGTTACACCAGTGACCATAGCATCGGCATGTCCGTGTGCAACCATAGAAGCGCCAAATACATTTCGATCTTGGTTAACCATTCGCTGAACATCCCGGTAAAGGTGCCCTTTTCGCTGAAGCCTTTGGTAGAGTGCTTGCGTATATTCAACATTATGTTGTGAGAGTCGGGCGTTGTGGATTTCCAGGTTATCAAGACCTGACAACCCTAACCG
>NZVJ01000007.1 GCA_002701455.1 Rhodospirillaceae bacterium | reverse complement strand
ATGGATTTCTTCTCCATCCCTTTCAATAGCTAACCCTCTATTTTTAAATCGTTTAAATGTTCCCCTCTAGCAATAAACGATACATCTTCTCCAACTGCTGCCAGAAGACCTCCGTAGTATCCCCCCATACCGCCAGTTCCCATAACAGCAATTTTCATGCGACCTCTCCTTTGAAAACGATGTATACTAACTAGCCTGATTATCTCTTTAACTTAAACAAAAATTTGACTAGTTCTCCAGCTAGTATGAGGGTAATGGAAGAAAATACAGAAACTTATTATACTCAAACAGAAAATAGAGGGGATTTACGTCAAAAATTAATGGGCTCGGTTGAAACTGATGTTTGTATAATTGGCGGAGGTTTAGCTGGCGTAAATACACTCTTGGAGTTATCTGAAAAAAAAGTCTCCGCTATATTATTAGAAGGAGAGACTATAGGAAATGGTGCTTCNGGAAGAAATGGAGGGTTTTTATCNGCCGGATATTCAGTGCCAATAACTAAATTGGAACAACGGCTGGGAAAAAAATATGCCCAGGAATTATATAAACTATCTGTAGAAGGCGTTGATATAGTTCACCAAAGATCCCAGAAGTTTTCGCTGGCAAATATCGAGGCTAAACCAGGAATCATAAGAATTTCGTGGGGNNCAAGAAACGACAGCCTCACGGAACAAATCGACTATTTGAACCGGACTTACAACACCAATTTAANCTACTGGTCACGAAATAAGGTTCGCGAACATTACTCAAGCNAAAAATATAACGATGCGATATTTAACCCGGACGGTTATCAACTGCACNCATTAAATTANATACACAAATGCGCTGAAGCTTCAGAAGNCTTGGGAGCGAAAATTTTTGAGCAGACNCCNGCTTACAAAGTCTCTAAACGAAACGGCTCCTTCGTTATCGACAGCAATGAAGGCCAAGTGAAAGCGAATACCGTTGTGATTTGCATTTCTGCCAGCAGCAATCATGTGAACCACAAACTTTACAATTCCATTCTTCCTGTCGGCACNTTCGTTCTTCTTACAGAACCNCTTTANGANCAATTATCGNAAGCTATTCGGGCGCCTTACGCTGTTTCAGACAACCGCAGGATCGAGAACTATTACCGTCCCTTACAAACGACTCAAATACTTTGGGGCGGAGGAATAAGCATGCGGTTAAGNCCNAGTAATTTAAAGCAAAAGATGCTNAGAGATTTATTGAAGGTTTANCCACAACTAACTGGAATTAAAGCAGAANTGTCATGGTCCGGGACAATGGGGTATGCTTTGCACAGCATGCCTCAAATTGGGAAGTTAGACGAAAACATGTGGTATCTTCAGGGATTTGGGGGACACGGTCTAAACACCACGGCTCTCGGCGGTAAATTAATTACACGTGCAATCGTTGATGATGATGACACTTTTGAGTTATTTTCTCCCTTCAAATTAAATTTTATCGCAAGACCTTTTGGTTCATTAGGGGCCCAATTCATATATTGGAATTGGAAAATGAGAGATATTTGGGATGAGTTTAANAGNTAATGGCAATCAAATGGCGCTGANAACATTTTTTCGCAGATATTGCTTGGAACAAAAAGAGGTCCTTTTTAAATGACAAAAGAAATGAAAGGCGGTGATATTGGTCTAATAGGACTGGGCGTGATGGGGTTAAACCTAGCGCAAAATATCGCAGAAAACGGTTTTTCTGTGATTGGTCATGACGTGTCGTCCTCCATGACGATGAGTAGAACCTTTCTTGATTATTCCTCGGATCTAAAGGNTTTTGTTAAAAAATTAAAAAAACCAAGAAAAATCATGCTGCTTGTTCCAGCCGGACAGACTGTAGAAGAGGTGATCGACGCGTTGCTNCCCTACCTTGAGCCAAAGGACTTAATCGTTGACGCTGGCAACTCACATTTCGAAGATACTCTGCGGCGTTCTAAGGCACTTGAAACCCAAAATATTAATTTTTTTGGTCTCGGGATTTCAGGAGGGGAAGCCGGAGCCCGAAATGGTGCATCTCTCATGGGGGCTGGCGACCCAAATGTATTTGAAAGCATTAGGCCTATCTTAGAAGCAGTCGCCGCACGGGACGAGCATAATAATATTTGCGCTTTGCGGCTGGGTAATTCACCAGAAGTTGGTCACTTTGTGAAAATGGTTCACAACAGCATAGAATATGCCGAAATGCAGCTTATTAGCGAAGTCTATTCTCAATTTTCTGAAATTAAAGATTACAGTAACGAAAGGATTTCTGATTTCCTAACCAATTGGCGGAGCGATATAGAGGGATCTTTTCTTTTAGACGTAACATCACAAGTTTTGACTGTAGCCGATGAAGTTNCCGGTGTCCCTCTTATTGACATGATAGAAGATATTGCGGAACAAAAAGGTACAGGCAAATGGGGAACCGTTTCTGCTATCAATCTGGGAGTTGCCGCCCCAACGCTTTNTGAAGCTGTATCAACCCGATTTCTGTCNCAATATAAAACCGACCGGCTGGCTGCATCAGAGATTTACGCTCCAAAAGTAAATAAAAGCGATGTAATTTCCAACGAGATTATTAAAGACGCCTTTTCCGCCGCAAAAATCTGTGCTTTTGCCCAAGGGTTTCAATTATTGGCTTTCGCAAATCTTGAATATTCATGGAACATGAAACTGCGAGAGATTGCTCAGGTNTGGAAGGCTGGTTGTATACTTAGAGGGAATATTCTGGATAAAATCATAAAAGCCTTCGATAAAAACGCGTCCTTAACTAATCTACTATTAGATGATGAACTATCTAAAAAATTAAAAAATTCAATAGGACAGCTTCGTTTAGTAGTTTCGGAGGGAGCGTTATGCGGACTTCCCCTACCTGCACATACCTCTTCTCTTTCGTATTTTGACGCTTNCACNAAAGCAAGACTGCCNATTAATCTCGTCCAAGCCCAACGCGATTTCTTCGGTTCACANGGGTATCAGCGAATTGATAAACAAGGAACCTTCCACTCAACTTGGGTGAATTAGGATGATCCTTTTAATTATGGGCGTAAGTGGCTCTGGCAAAACAACNCTTGGCCGTCTCCTTGCGAGTANACTAAATTGTTCATTTCTTGAAGGCGATGACTTTCATTGTACNGAGAACATCAAAAAAATGACGGCAGGAACACCCCTTACTGATACAGANCGTATACCTTGGCTAAAAAGAATTTCATTTGNAGTTCAACAGAAGAATANCAAAAATCAAAGCTGCGTNGTTGGATGTTCGGCTCTGAAGAGAAGATATCGACAGGTGATTTTGTCAAATATTGATCAATATCAACTTATTTATCTCAAAGGACAAATGCAGAAAATCAGTGCACGGATGAAAGCGCGATCTCACTTTATGCCAATAGAGCTGCTTAAAAGTCAATTTGATACGCTGGAGCCGCCACTTCCAGAGGAAAATGCGCTGATCATAGACGTTTCACTAGAAGTTGAGGAATGCTTGGATTATATAGTTAAACAACTCAAATTTCCTTGAAGTCAAACAGCAGATAATTTAGAAGAAGCGATTATAATCAAAATTGGATAGTTCTTGCTTACTAGCTTTGCCAGTAATCATTTGCGCAGCAAGTTCTCCCGCACCCGGACCGATACCAAATCCATGACCGCTGAATCCAGTAGCTAAATAAAATCCTGGATTTTTTTCCACTGGCGAAATAACGGGAACAGCGTCAGGAGTGACATCAATTAACCCTCCCCAACTTTCAATAATTTTTGCATTCATTAACTGCGGAAATAGCCTCCGTAAATTACCGAATGCCTCATCCAAAATTTTCTTATTCGGAGAAACATTGTAAATTCTCTCCGGTTCAAAAGGGCTTGGGCCATTAATATTCCAGCGCCTTGGCGTCATCATTTCTTTATAAAACCTCTCGTTTACTTTTATCCTAAGTCGACTTTTTTCCTTCTTGTAACTCTCTAAATATTTTATACCCCACCTGAGTGTGTCGGGTACAATGGGTGCTTCCGTGGCTGATCCGTGTGCAATCGTATAACCACCATCTTGGCGTCTCCTTAACGCGACATCCCTGNACCAGATCGAATGTTCCGATATTTCTGGAACTGGGGATGTACGCAGAACGGAGGAGCGAACCTTTAGTTGCGGCAAAGGAATTTTATGTCGCCCGCAGAATAATGATGACCATGTTCCTCCTGCGCATAATAAAGTATTAGTCTTTATTACACCNAGCTCCGTACTTACGGAAGCAACACGACCAGCTTCAGTTTCAAAACCGAAGACCGCACAGTTCGTTACGATATTAGCGCCTGAACGAGCTGCCCCGCGCGCCAGAGCACTAGTCGCCTTGCTGGGCTCCGCTCTCCCATCGCTAGGTGTTCGAAGAGCCGCTAACCAATTACCACTGTTACTTGGGATATATTTGTCAATTTCAGACTTTGGAACTATGTGNGAATCAATCTGGTATTCTTTTGCGTAATTTAACCAGTTCTCATAATCAGCTACTTGTTGTTGGGTGTTAGCTAAATAAAAAACGCCGGCTTGTTTAAAACCAATATCCTCGCCCAACTCTTTTGAAAGGCCCTTCCATAACCCAAGGCTTCTCATTATCGTGGGGATTTCNGCGGGATCACGGCCTTGTTGTCTAACAAATCCCCAATTTCTGGAAGATTGCTCGCCGGCAATTACCCCTTTCTCAATCAGTGTCACAGAAACACCGTATTTTGCCAGATAATATGCCGTTGAGACGCCTATGATCCCACCACCGATTATAACCACATCACTTTTCTCAGGAATTAAACTCATCCAAATTGCTCTCTCACCTTTAAAAATTGAATATCTGGCCATGTTTCCATTGCATTTTGCAGGTGCCACGTATTTCGAGCAAGAAAAACTGGAAGATCATCATGATCATAAGCTAAGTCACCTGGATTCTTATCTATAAAACGCTTTAATTCTTGCGAGCTATCGCTATGTAACCAACGCGCTGTGTCCAGTGGCGCTGTTTCAAAGTCAACAGGAATGTCGTACTCCGTGCGGATACGGTCAGCTAAAACGTCAAATTGGAGTGTTCCAACAACACCAACTATCCAATTAGAACCAATATTAGTCCTAAACACTCTTGCCACACCCTCCTCTGCCAATTGCGTCACTGCTTTGCCTAAATGCTTTGCTCTAAGAGGGTCCAGCGGACGAACACGCTGCAGTATTTCGGGCGCAAAATTAGGTATGCCGGTTATTTTAATATCTTCTCCTTCAGTAAAAGTATCGCCAATCCTAAGATTGCCATGATTGGGAATACCTATTATGTCTCCCGGAAAGGCTTCCTCAGCCAACTCTCGCTCTTGAGCGAGAAACATAACGGCGTTGTGAACATTGACAGCTTTTCCGCTTCGAGGATGCTTTAGCTTCATCCCTCTTTTGAAATGTCCTGAACAAATCCGAGCAAATGCTATTCTATCTCTGTGCTTTGCATCCATATTCGCCTGTATTTTAAATACAAAGCCAGATACTTTTTTATCAGAAGGTTCAATTAATTTTGTTTCGGTCTTTTGGGATTTGGGAGCTGGGGCAAAATCAGATACTCCTTGCAGCAATTCCCTCACACCGAAGTTATTTATTGCACTTCCAAAGTACACCGGGGTCAAATTTCCTGCTAAGTAAGCCTCACGGTCAAATTTCGAACAAAGTTCTCTAACCATTTCAACTTGCTCTCTCACTTCGAAAGCTAATTGTTGCCCAAGCAGTTCGTCTAACCTAGGATCGCTTAATCCATTACAAATCATACCAGGGTCCGGTTCTGTTTCGCTTCCCCTTGCCACGAGCATAAGTTTATCATTGAAGAGATCATAGCAGCCTTTAAATAGTTGCCCCATACCGATTGGCCAACTCGCAGGCACAACATCAATTTGCAATGTTTGTTCGATCTCATCCAGCAAGACAAATGGGTCCTGAGACTCGCGATCTAACTTATTTATAAAAGTTGTGATTGGCATGTCCCGTAGTCTACAAACTTCAAATAACTTTCTGGTTTGTTGTTGGATGCCCCTTGCAGCATCAATAACCATGACAGCCGAGTCGACAGCAGTTAACGTTCGATAGGTATCCTCGGAAAAGTCTTCGTGTCCGGGCGTATCAAGTAAATTAAAAGCATTTCCCTTGTACTCGTAACTCATGACAGAAGATGCTACTGATATCCCTCGCTCTCTTTCGACTTTTAGCCAATCTGAATGTGCTCGGCGCTGTTCCCCTCTAGCTTTTACTGCACCAGCCATTTTTATGGCTCCGCCAAAAACAAGAAATTTTTCAGTTAACGTTGTTTTCCCGGCATCAGGGTGCGAAATAATCGCAAAGGTCCGTCGGCGTGAAACTTCACTATTTAAATCTACCATAATTCATCCTTATTTGCCCGTATCATATAAACTTTCCATTGGTATTTGCCAATGTGAACAAAAAAAAATGTGGATATCGCACTTTTAAAAACTTCGATATACAATCTGAAGCTAATTTTGGGGGTAATCAATTGTTGAGACCNGGAACAAATAACTTAATAACAGACATATCGGGTATTTTTGTTGGAAACTCGCATGATGAGCAATTACGTTCTGGCGTAACTGTCATAATGCCCGATAGCAGCTGCGTAGCATCGATCGATTTAAGGGGGGGCGGTACCGGAACAAGAGACACAGAGCTTCTCTCAACTGACGGAACAGTGGAGAGAATAGACGGAATTGTTTTAAGTGGCGGGTCAGCGTTCGGGCTAGACGCAGCCGGTGGCGTTATGCGTCACCTTCAAAAAACAGGTAAAGGCCTGCCAATTAGAGACATAAGGGTCCCAATCGTGCCGCAAGCAATCCTCTTTGATTTGTTGAACGGCGGCGATAAAAATTGGGCCGACACCCCTCCGTACTGGCAGCTCGGCTATAAGGCTGCTTCCAGCCCTAAAAAGAAATTCAAACTTGGTAATAATGGGGCTGGATTTGGTGCTATAGCAGGAAATATTAAAGGAGGACTTGGCAGCGCATCCATTTACCTACCCAGCCTTAATATTACAATAGGCGCTATCGCAGCAGTAAATTCAGCGGGCTCCGTATTAATACCGGGCAGCAAGGCTTTTTATGCATGGGATATGGAACTTGGAAACGAATTCGGGGGCATAGAGGCGCCAGAAAACTTCGATAAATCAATGGTTGAAATACCAAAGCACAGTTCACTCCACGAAAATACAACACTTGCTGTTATCGCGACAGACGCCAAGCTAACAAAATCCGAAACACGACGTTTAGCTATGATTGCCCAAAATGGTGTCAGCAGGGCTATACGTCCTTCTAGCACGCCTTTAGACGGAGACATTGTATTTGCCTTATCAACCGGTAAACAAAACATAGAAGACAAGGTAAGGAACGTTGGCACACTTGGAGCTCATGCTTCAAATTGTCTAGCAAGATCAATCGCAAGAGCCGTGTACGAAGCGGAAACATTAGGGGAAACAGTGAGTTATCGAGATTTTTGTAAAATAACGAAAATCAACAAAGAAGTCGTGAGTTAAAGATTTGAGGCNCGATCACGTAGAACAAATTTTTGGATCTTACCNGTTGAGGTCTTTGGAAGATCGCAAAAAACAACNGTTTTTGGAATTTTGTAACCCGCCAGATTGTCTCTACACCAAGCCACGACCTCATCCTCGGTCAAGTCAACTTGACCCGGCGCCATTGTTATGAATGCACAGGGTGTTTCGCCCCACTTTTCATCTGGCCTCGCTACGACTGCCGCCTCCATTATTTTGGGATGCTTATACAGCGCTTCTTCTACCTCCAATGAGGAAATATTTTCTCCGCCTGAAATAATGATATCTTTTGATCTGTCTTTGACCTCTGCATATCCATCAGGGTGCATAACGGCTAAGTCTCCAGTGTGAAACCAGCCATGCTTGAAGGCCTCCTNGGATGCGGATGGGTTTTTTAGATACCCCTTCATTACAGTATTTCCTCGTATCCAAATCTCACCGATTGTAGTCGCATCTGCAGGTACATCTTTCAGGGTATCAGGGTTTACTACACGAAAGCCTTCCAAGGTAGGATAACCAACACCCTGCCTTGCCATCCTAGTCGCTTTTAACTCTAACTCCAGATCATCCCATTCCGGAGGCCAAGCACATATACCCGANGGCCCATAAGTTTCTGTCAGTCCATAAAGGTGAAGTACTTTAAAGCCAAGTTTCTCCATAGCCGCTATAACCGCGCTTGGAGGTGCTGCGCCGCCGGTGGCTATTTGCACTAAATGCTCAAATTGTTTTTTATCCCCGTCAGGCGCGTGTAANAGCATATTCAAAACTATCGGCGCACCGCACATGTGGCTGACCTTATGCTGGCCNATTAAATCGAAAATCAGGGCAGGGTCAACCGATCGCAAACAGACATGCGTCCCCCCAACAGCCGTGACCGCCCATGTAAATGTCCAGCCGTTGCAATGAAACATAGGAAGGGTCCAAAGATAACTTGATGAGGAGTCCAAACCAAAAGCTATAGCGTTTCCCATAGCATTTAAAAATGCCCCGCGATGATGAAACACGACACCTTTTGGATTGCCAGTGGTGCCAGATGTATAATTTAAAGCCATGGAGTCCCATTCATCAATGACTTTTGGCCATTCATATTCAGGGTCTCCCTCGGTTAAGAAGTCTTCATATTCCGTCTCTCCTACTACCGTTCCATCAGGAAACAAATGATCATCTATACCAATCAGTACAGGAGGTTTGTCCATAAGCGAGACCGCCTGCTCAATTACTGACGAAAATTCTTTATCCACAAATAGAATTTTGGCGCCCCCATGATCCAAGATAAATGCTATTGCTGCCGGGTCCAGTCTATAATTTAATGCGTTTAATACGGCTCCCGCCATGACAACACCATAATGTGCTTCAAGCATGGCAGGGGTGTTGGGTGCAATTATACCTACAACATCCCCTTTACGAATTCCCCGTCTTTCTAGAGCAGAGGCCATTTGCCTGCATCTACTTTTAAACTCTAGATAAGTGCGTCTTATATCGCCGTGAATAATAGCGACTTTTTTAGGCCAGGTCGTAGCAGCCCGTTCGAGAAAATCGACAGGGGTCAAAGGTGCATAGTTTGCTTGGTTGGCGCCTAGACCATTTTCGTATATCGTCATATTTTATATTCTCGCTAAATCAGGTAACTATGATAAACCCTAAGAAAACATAGCAACTACCGCAATCTTAAAACCTATTCGGATTGAAACGCAATGATCCAAATTGATTTATTTTCNGATATTATCTGCCCGTGGTGCTANATTGGCAGAAGTCGTCTGCAAAAGGCATTAGAAGCTCGAAAAGGGTTAGANGTTAGCATTAATTGGCGGGCTTTCCAGTTGAACCCTGATATGCCTCTAGAAGGAATACCTCGATCACAATACCTAGCCCTTAAATTTGGGGATAAAAATAGAGCGGAATCCATATACAAAAATATAAAAAGAGCAGGCGAACTTGAGGGTCTAAAATTTAATTTTGAAAAAATTTCTCATACTCCTAATACGGTATTAGCCCANCGTTTTATCACTTGGTCGAAGCAAACGGGAAATTCAGAAAANGTCGTTGAAAAGTTGTTTGAGGCCTATTTCGTTGATGGCCTTAATATTGGATTGCCNGAAATATTAAAAGATATCGCAGTCGATGCAAAAATGAATACTAAAGAATTCGATGCTTATTTGGAAAGCNAGCAAGGCATAGNCGAAGTTAATTCGGACACAAAGTTTGCATATACCAATGGTATTACCGGAGTTCCTTATTTCATTTTCAACAAACAATTTTCAATTACGGGCGCTCAAGAGCCGACTGCCTTTCTGCCCTTACTTGATATAAAACCAGAATTAGACNGGTAAGAGGAAGTTTCTATTTTAAGCCGCAATCTCGGCGAGNTCTCGCATTATACGTGTGAGGCCGTTTACCCTATCAGACGACTTAAGCCAATTTCGTTTATAAACTAGCTTGTGATCAGTTCGTATTTGGGCAGTATTTTTTTCTTTTTCTAAGAGATCGATTAAACCTTCGATGTTTTTTACACTGTCATTTCTGAATGAAATTATCGCGCCTTTAGGACCTGCGTCAATTTTTTCAACGTTCGCCGATCGACAAAGGTTTTTGAGGAAAATTACTTGAAATAAGTTATTTACCTCTGCGGGCAAACGACCAAATCGATCTGACAGCTCAGCAGCGAATGCATCTATCTCATTGGNGTCTTGCAATTCAGCNATACGTCTATAAATACTCAGCCGTACATTTAAATCTGGAATGAAGCCATCAGGAATTAATACCGGGCTGCCTATAGAAATTTGGGGCATCCAATCATTATCAGAGTTTCCGTCTGTCGCTCCGTTCCCTCGGGCAGCTAATACGGCCTCTTTCAACATATGTTGGTATAATTCTATGCCCACTTCCCTAACTTGCCCGGACTGTTCCTCGCCCAACAAATTNCCNGCACCTCTAATATCCATATCATGACTAGCGAGACTGAANCCCGCCCCTAAACTGTCCAATGTTTGCATAACTCCCAAGCGTTTTTTTGCATTAGAAGTAAGCTTTTTCGTTGGNTGGGTGGTCAAATAAGCATAAGCCCTNGTTTTGGATCGTCCAACTCTTCCTCTTAACTGATATAACTGCGCTAAACCAAACTTATCTGAATTATGGATTATGATAGTATTTGCGTTTGGTATATCCAGACCCGACTCTATAATGTGTGTACTCAACAGGACATCATAAGATCCATCACAGAAAGCAGACATAATATCTTCTAGATCTGCAGACGCCATCCTGCCATGGGCAGAGGCTATTTTTAAATCTGGAANCAGCTTAATTAAACGATCNTAAACACGTGACAGATCNTCAATACGAGGGCATACATAAAAGACTTGACCACCACGATGACGTTCCCTCCGAATAGCTTCGCTNACTACCAATCCATCGTAAGGCATTATGAATGTTCTGACCGCCAACCGGTCTACTNGGGGAGATGCTATCAGAGATAAATCCCTGACTCCCGACATAGCTAATTGCAGGGTCCTTGGAATCGGCGTAGCCGTTAGTGTCAAAACATGGACATCGTCCCGAATTTGTTTCAATCTCTCTTTTTGAGCAACCCCAAAATGCTGCTCTTCATCAACAATCAATAATCCCAAGTTGCTGAATTCAACCGACTTTCCAAGAATAGCATGAGTTCCAATGACGATGTTACATTCACCGGTTGTAATTTCCGACTTAACCCGAGCAATCTCATTACTTGTCAGTAATCTAGANAACTGTCTCACTTGAATTGAAAGACCAGAGAACCGCTCTAAAAATAGTTGATAGTGTTGCCGGCACAAGAGTGTCGTGGGCACGACTACCGCAACCTGAAAACCCTGAGCAGCCGTCACCATAGCGGCACGCAATGCTACTTCGGTTTTCCCAAAACCAACATCCCCACAAATCAGCCTATCCATGGGCCGGCCTTTTGCAAGATCATCCAATGTATCCGAAATAGACTTGAGTTGATCTTCCGTTTCACTATACTTAAACCCCGCGCAAAAAGTCTCATAACTCGAGCTAGGTAACTCTATTCTTTCTGTGACCTGTACTTCTCGCTGAGCGGCCGTTTTTATTAACTGATCAGCCATATCTTTAAGGCGTTTTTTCACTTTAGCTTTTCTTGATTGCCATGCTACACCACCGAGCCTGTCCAAAACCGCTCCTGCATCCTCGGAACCATATCGAGTTAAAACATCAATATTTTCGACCGGNAGAAGCAATCTATCTCCNCCACTGTATTCAATCGACAAACAATCGTGGGGTGCNCCTCCAATTTCTAAGGTTTCTAATTTCTTAAATTGGCCAATCCCATGCTCTAAATGNACGACATAATCGCCGTCCGATAAGGCTGAAACTTCCCGTAAATAATCTTCCCCTCTTTTTTTTCTTCGCTTTGACGGCCGTGATAACCGCTCACCTAAGATGTCAGGTTCCGATATGAATAAAACCTCAGAGCTTTCAAAACCCTTTTCTATTGGAAGTATTGTCATTCCAATTTTGTGGCTTGAAAGCGATAATAACTGACTAAATTCCTGGATATTCTCTACTATCGATTCGTCGTATTCTGAGAGTATCGTGAAAAGGCGTTCAGCAGANCCTGGTGAAAAAGCACAAATTAGAACTTTTTTTCCGCTTCCCTGCAATTTTTTAGCTTTTCTAATTAGCTCGGAGTAGATATTAACACCTTTTTGTTGTCGCATCTCTGTAAGATCGATCCCNGGAACAACATTCGCGTCTNTCAGGAATTTACCTTTGTCTGATGACATGGCAAAATTAAGAGGGTGAAATTGGAAAACTTCTGAAGTTTCTTTTTTTAAACTCCACTCTTTAGGCGATAAATATAGTGAAGTGGGTTCTAAAGGTCGGTAAACCGCGACGTCATCACTTTTGTTTGTTTGTTCTAGACTATTACGCGCCTCAAAATATTCATTTATAAGCTCAAACCGGGAGGTGACGTAAGCTTCTACCTCGCTATCAAGAGTTAATACAGTTGAATTAGTGTACNTCTCAAATGCGTCTAATTTNTCATGAAATAGNGGAAGCCAATGCTCCATACCAGCATAATATCTCCCCTCCCCTATGGATTGNTAAATATGATCCTTAGCNGCATCAGTACCAAANGTTCGCCTATACCCATTTTTAAAACGAGTNAGTGACTCCGAATTTAGAATAATTTCTGAAACTGGGCTAAGCTGNGCTGATTTAATCCTGCCTGTTGATCTCTGACTTATTGGATCAAAGAGTCTTATGTGCTCTAATTCATCCCCGAAGAAATCTAAACGCAAAGGCTCTTCACTTCCCGCNGGAAAAATATCTAATATGCCGCCCCTTACAGCAAATTCACCTGCCTCCCTTACGGTATCGGTACGCAAATAACCGCTATGCCCTAAAAAAATAAGGAGATCGCCTAACGGATATTTTTTGCCCAAATTTAGCGTTTTNGACATACCCTGAAAAAAGCTCAGGGGAGGCAAACGCTGCAGGTATGCATTTACTGTGGTTAAAATNAGACAGGTCCGCTGCGGTTCTAATTCCGCTAAATAACTAAACGCAAAAGCTCTCTGACTGCTGATNGCAGGATTTGGAGAAACACGGTCATAAGGCAAGCAATCCCAAGCAGGTATTTTNAATACNTCCAAATCAGGGGTGAAAAATTTTACATANCCTTCAAGATCATCCATTCTTGCGTCATCGTGNCATACATGGATTACGCGCTGGTGTTTTTCCACTAATTCAGCCAGTAATTTGCCGTCCCAACCAGGAACTGCATTAGCTATCCCTGTCCAGCCTTTATTCATTAATTTTCATTGAGATGTTCGNCCAAGTTAAAGTCTTTTATTAATTCNAAAANAGCCGTCTGGAATCCCTCTGGCGGGACCTCCATACCTGTTATCCATTTATATAGTCTTGGGTCCTCTATTTTTAACAACTCCTCGTACTCGTCCAGTTGTTCTATGTTCAATGCGTCTATATATTTTTCTGCAAAATTACCCAAAATTAAATCTGTCTCCTTTGTACCAGTGTAAAAGCTTCTGTATTTAAGCCTTTTCCTCCTATCATCCAGTTCAATCATAATTTACCTCAAATCATTAATTTATCAGGCTGCCGAAAGAATGTGGAGATTGACAAGGGCCCGTAAAAGTTACTTTAGCCACCTCATTATATAAAAGAGCTACCACTGGCATCTTTCCACAAAAGTACTTAATATATTACTCACAATCATGAAGCCAATATTGAATCCTTTATTTTTNATANAAAAAGACATAAATGCGGCCAGAAATTCTATTTAAGCTGTTTTCACCCCACACAATTTTGAGCGGAATTGGGCCTCGCACACGCCTTTTAACTGAAAAACTTACTGGNCCAAATATAATAAATCTACTCTGGCTCCTACCCCAGAATATAGTGCGNCGCCCCTTCTATGAAGAAATAAAATCTGCACCAAAAGGTGAAGTCGTTACNCTAAAGGNANAGAGTTCTATCACANNCCGCTCCCTATAACAGACGGCAGCCATATTCAGTGANTTGCATTGTGTCCGGNGTGAACCTTAATCTAANCTTTTTTAACGGAAANAAAGANTACCTTCGCAACATACTACCCGTAGATGAAATTCGAATTGTTAGCGGTAAGCTGGAGTTTTTTCGTGAAAAATATCAGATTACTCACCCCGATTATATTGTAAAAGAGGACGCCATTGACACAATTTGCGACGTTGAACCTATTTATCCATTAACGAGCAATCTTTCTAATAAAGTACTTCGAAGGTATGTTGATGAAGCTTTAAAATTAGCTCCGGATCTCCCTGAATGGTTAGACGAAAGCGTACTAATAAGTAAAGGCTGGAACGGTTGGAAAGAAACTTTAGCTGAAGTTCATAGCCCCAAAAAGGAAACAGATCTCTTATCAGATTCGACCGCGCGCAGACGATTAGCCTATGATGAATTATTGGCTAACCAACTAGCACTTGGTTTGATACGAAACCAACAAAAAAAGCGTTCGGGAAAAGTTATAAAACCTGACCAAAAATTACGCCAGCTTACATTAGAGCACTTACCCTATGAATTAACTAAGGGTCAGATCGACGTTATCGAAACAATTGACAAGGATCTCGCGTCGGAAGATAAAATGTTACGCTTACTTCAGGGCGATGTAGGAAGCGGAAAAACCATTGTAGCGTTCCTCACATTATTATCGGCTATAGAAGCGGGATTTCAAGGTGCACTTATGGCCCCAACAGAGATTCTAGCACGCCAGCATTATGAAACCTTAGAACCACTAGCAAAGAAAGTTGGCGTTACAATTGATATATTAACGGGAAAGGATGCAAAATCGCAAAGACTCGCAATACTAGAAAATCTAGAAAACGGTTCTACTAATTTATTGGTTGGAACTCACGCTTTATTTCAAGGTGACGTACGTTTCAATAATCTTGGGTACGCAGTCATTGATGAACAGCATAAGTTTGGAGTTAACCAGAGGCTGGCTTTAGGGGATAAAGGAGCAGGATCAAATATTCTTATAATGACTGCTACGCCTATACCTAGAACACTAACAATGATTGCTTATGGCGACCTAGAAATATCTAATTTAACAAGTAAACTTCCAGGAAGAATTCCAATAATAACAAAGGCTATATCTTCAAAACGTATTGAAGAAGTAATAGAAGCTATAAGCAGAGCTGTCACTCAAGGAGCGCGAGCTTATTGGATTTGTCCTTTAATAGAAGATAACCAAGCCAACGAATTGGTAGCCACTGAAGAACGCTTCAAATATTTGCAAGACGTTTTTAAAGAACGAGTGGGTTTGGTTCACGGCCGGATGAAGACATCAAAAAAAGATATTATTATGAATCGGTTCCGTGACGGAGATATCGATATACTTGTTTCTACAACCGTCGTAGAAGTGGGTGTCGATGTCCCTGAAGCCAGCATCATCGTGATTGAACATGCAGAACGATTTGGCTTATCGCAGCTTCACCAGTTACGCGGACGCGTAGGTCGCGGCAAAACCTCTTCAACTTGTCTGTTATTGTATCAGCCCCCTCTGAGTGAAACAGCCCGTATACGACTTCAAACCATTAGGGATAGCGATGACGGTTTCATGATAGCAGAACAGGACCTCAAACTCCGGGGATCAGGCGAATTACTGGGAACGCGACAAAGTGGTTTACCCGAAATGAAAATTGCTAATTTAGCTGTTCACTTTGATTTACTAGAATTAGCCAAAAAGGACGCAGATTACGTGTTAAATAGCGATCCACTTCTAAATTCAGAGAGGGGTACCGCTCTTCGGACGCTTTTATATCTTTTTGAGAGAGATACCGCTGTTCAGTACTTAAGCAGTGGGTGATTTTCCAAAAAAACTAATAATCTAAACGTCTATTGGTTACCAGTTTTACATACTTTCTGGTTTGGGGGCAGATTCAGCACCTCCTACAAAAATAATTGGTTGGTTCTTTATATCGCCACTTCTTTTGTCGACAGGAGTGACAATACCGGTCGAAACAAGCATCTTGAACCCTTCCTCTGGAGACATAGCCAAATAGTGCAAGTCACACTTGGGCACAAAAAGCAGAAAGCCAGATGTCGGATTTGGAGTAGTTGGAACAAAAACATTGATCATTTCCTCGTCTATCGCGTTTTGAACTTCTCCTTTAGTTGTGCCCGTAACAAAACCCATCGTCCAAATTCCTTTTCTAGGATATTCAAATAAAACGACATATCGAAACGAATTGGACTTCTGAGACAGAACCGTCTCCATTATTTGCTTTATTGCGCTATAAATATTGCTTATGACCGGCATCCGGGCCATAAGGTTCTCAGTCATGCGGACGAGCCATCGTCCCATCAACCCAGCCGTGAGCCATCCGATTAACGTAAGAGTTGCAATCGTCAAGACAAGGCCCAGACCTGGTATTTGTAATGGCAGATAACTCTCTGGATTATATTTTTGGGGTAGAAGACTCACCACATTATCATCGAAAAAGTTGATTATTCCCCATGCAATCCAAAGTGATATTCCAATTGGAGCAGTAATCAGTATTCCTGCAAAAAAATACGCCCTCATACGCCCCAATAGAGTCCTTTTGGGGTGCGTGAATCTACGTTTTTGTAACTTTTTAGCCACTAGCAAACTCCATCAAGCAGCTAAGAAAGCCGTCATAAGAGATTAAAGGGTGCAATCTAATTTTAACCACAACCTCTACTACAAGAAGTCACATGGGTCCAACGATTTAAAAAATACATCAATGAAGTCGTTTATTAACCCGCCGTTCTACGAGAGCGAGTATTTCTGCTCTTCGTTCGCCGTCATTAGCCATTGCGAGTTTAAAAAGGCGTGATGCCTCATTTTCTGGCGGTATTGGAGCTTCAACACCAATTTGGCTAAACGCGAGCTGTTCTGCCCTATTTAGCACATCTGGCGAAATGCGTTTTCGCATTTTCCTAATCATAAGCAGTATTTTCTGTTTTTCATCTAAATCCTCAAAAAGTACAGCCTTTTTTTTGGGGGATGCCGATTTTTTGACTTTTTGTTTTTTGGATTTAAAGAAAAACATAATTAACCATCAATTAGCCGCGGGCTTTATCGTAAAAGTTGCAGCAAGTGCCCCAGAAGTTATTTTTGTTACCATCGCTTCCGCTCGTCCCTCATAAGAATGACCATCCTTTGATAAGTTAACACTGCACTTAAATTTTTGACCTTTGGCAAGTATTTTCTCATCATACGGCTCTAAGATAAAACCTTTGAGGCTATAGTCACGAACATTAAACGTGAACTTGTCTACCGTAACTGTACCNCTGGAATTACCTGATGAACTCAAATTACTTCCAGAACCGCTTGATTGTTTCGGCGTTTGCTTCGTTTTAATAAAATCAAAAACTCCCATTTGATTTTCTCCAAAATTAGAACATAACCAAATAAAAACCCGCGCATACTATACGAATCGTTAATTTTCGTAAATATTTTTTTGTCAATAAGCAAATAAAGAAATATTTTCTCTTTTATGCACGTATATAAATATTTTACTTTTATTGATTAATANTTCCNTTTAATGATCCAAAACTCATCAAATGGCAGTCACCGTTTACGAGTAAATTTGTTAATTAAAGCGGTTGAACTCTTTCCTTCTACGTAAGGAACAGTAAATACTTCACCCCCATAGGAGCTAACATGTTCGCCGCCAACGATTTCCTCGGTTTCATAATCTGCACCCTTGACCAAAATATCCGGGCTTAACAATTTTATTAATCTTANTGGCGTTTCTTCATCGAAGATAATCACAAATGATACGGCTTCTAAAGCCATTAAAATTATTTTCCTAGATAGTTCGTCTTGTATTGGCCTTGATGGCCCCTTCAATTTAACAACCGATTTATCGCTATTAAGCCCAACCACAAGGCAGTCACAATGTTCCCTGGACCTTTCCAATAAGGCGATGTGGCCAGGGTGCAGCAAATCAAAACAGCCGTTGGTAAAACCGACCTTTTTACCTAATTTACGCCACAAGAGGACTTGTTTCAAACCAGCCTTCTCGGTTTCAATAGCCAAAGACACTTTACTCACTTGAAGTCTCCTAACCACTCTTTTAACTTAAAGAAACAGAATAAAAAACCCTCAGAATATAAGTTTTTAAATATGCATCCGNACCACTCTAAAAAGTCATTTTTTATAAAACTCACTTAGTTAATATTTGTTAGAAACACGCCAAAAATGACAAACAAAATCAATTTAGATGAAGAACGCNATTTTAAAGATAACCTTTTCCTATTAATTGACAATCTTTCAAGTACTTGTTGGGAGAGTTTATCAACAAACATACAACAAAAAGTGACCATGGTTTTTTGTGATGATATCGGAGCTATTGCTGCCGGACATAACGAAAAAGCACTAAAAAAGATAGTTTCTAAATTAAAAGAAAATTTAAGCGTTAACGGCAGTACAGTTCTCGACGGCTCACAAGTGAAAATCGATAAACACTCGGCTGCCATAGCGAATGGCACTGCTGGTGATTGGTGCGAACTAGACGGTGGGTATAGGCCGGCCCTTTGCCACGGCGGCTTGTATTGCGTTCCAGCATTAATTGCCGAAGCAGAAGCGTCGGGAGCGGAGATAAAAGAAATTCTCCGCGCATTACTCATAGGTTACGAAATTGTCGCAAAAATAGCTGAATGCTTTGAGTATGAAAGTTTAAAACTTCATGGCCACGCGAGTTTGGCGGCGATAGGAGCCGCAGCAGCGGTTGCTATTCTCAGAAATCATACCTCCCAAGTAATTTTTGAGGCCGTTAATTCTGCGGCAACACTGGTTTCCCCGGGACCATTCGATCATGCGGTTAAGGGAGCATTAATCAGAAATACCTGGCCGGGAATTGCGGCATCCAATGGGATACGAGCGGTAGATTGGGTAGAAGTCGGTGTTAAGGCCACAGAAACAACAATTCATCAAGTTTATCAGCAAATCTTTGGAGCAACCTGCAACCCACACACTCTGATAGATAATTTAAACAAGTCCTGGGCAATTGAAGACGCATATCATAAAGAACATGCTTGTTGTCAGTATGGTCATTCTGCCGTTGAAGCCGCAAAACTTATTATTGAAAAATATGGCAACCAAATTGTTCCAAATATCAAATCGGTCGTCCTAGAAACTCACTGGCGAGGGAAGTTGCTAAGTAACAAATCACCACAGACAACACTGGCTGGAAAATTCTCGATGGAGCATATCGTTGCAACCACCCTAATACACGGCCAAGCCGATACCAAAGCGTTCAGTGACGACACTCTTCTTAATCCTGATATTACAAAACTAAGAAAAAATATAAACCTCGAAAGCTTTGAACCTGAGATGGAATGGCCTAATGATCGTCCAGCTCGACTGAAAATACAGCTTAACGATGGAACAATTCTTGTTGATGAGTGCCTTAGCGCAAAAGGCGGTCCCGATTTACCATTCATTTCTCTCGATATAGAGAGAAAAGTCCGTAATCTCGTAGTTGGAAATCTTAGCTATTTGTCAAACCCTCTAATTGGGATGCTTAATTTACAAGAGGATGTATTGAAAGCAAAATGGAGAGAGGTTATTGAGCCACCAATTAACTTCGCTACATCATCAGCTTAGGCAATGCGAGAGTAATCTCTGGTATAAAAATTAATAAAAGAAGCGTAATTATATCTATAATCAAAAACGGCATCACCCCTGAAAAGACATCTTCCAGGCTTAATGGAACTGGAGAAGCGCTCCTCACGACGTAAACATTTAAACCGACAGGGGGCGTGATAAGTGAAATCTCAGCCAATTTAATGGCAATTACGCCAAGCCAGATAGGGTCAAAGCCAACACCTATCAGGATTGGGTACATAACCGGTAGTGTTATAACCATTATCGCAATAGGATCTATCAGCATACCTAAAATGAGATAAATTACTGCAAACGCAAATAGGTAAGTGTATTTATTCAACTCAAGAGACAAAAGAAACTGCGATACGTCGGCGATTATCCCGGTATAGGTTAGATATCGAGCGAAAATAATGCCGCCAATTACAATAATAAAAATAACTGATGTCGTGACGCCAGCATCTTTAAATGTATTTAGGGTAGTAGTTTTAGTAAGTCTCCTTTTTGCAACAACAATTAAAAAAGCACCAAAAGCTCCCACAGCTCCAGCATAGGTTGGAACGAAAAAACCAGTATAAATACCCCCAATAACAAGCAGGAATAAAAAACCTATCCCCCAAACCCCCTTTAAAGAACTTATTCGCTCACTCCAGTTTATAGCGACCTTCGACTGAGGAGCCATATCTGGGCGGATTTTAGCTATTGTATAAATACCTCCCATATACATCGCAGCTGACAATAATCCGGGTACCAAACCTGCCATAAGGAGAAGAGCTACAGATTGTTCGGTTAAAATGGCGTAAATCACCATAATAATGCTTGGGGGTATCAACGAAGCTAACGTACCAGACGCGGCGATACAACCAGCACTTAGCCGTCGGTCGTAACCAAAAGCGGTCATTTCAGGCAGTGCAATCTTTGTGAAAACTGCTGCGTTAACGACAGTAGATCCGCTAGCAGCTCCAAACGCCGCCGAGGCAAGCGTTGTAGCCATAGCCAAGCCACCCGGAAGACGCCCTAACCAATTATACGCCGCCTTATATAGGTCTCTGGTCAGTCCCGCCTGCGTTGCAAGTGATCCCATTAAAATAAACAAGGGTATCACGGCCAAGGTAAACGAATTGGTCGTACTAAATGGAATAGTAGCTAGATGAGCCCAGGCTGCGTCCGGGCCAATAGCCAAAAAGGTACCTATTATTCCGCACANGCCAAGAGCTACGCCAATATGCACACCCACGCCAAGCATAAAAAAAAGTGTCCCTAAGACAATAATTCCAGTTGTGGCGGTATCAAGCACGGCTAGTTTTTTCCATCATCAAGGTATTTATTTGCTTCAGAAATTTCTTTCATTAAAACATCTTCGGCCGTGACGTGTATGTCTCCTGAGAAGACTTTTTTTAGGTCAATGATCAAATCGAATAAAAGTTGTATAATTAATAACGCAGTTCCGCCCGCTAAAATAAAACGTGCCGGCCATAGGGGTATTCTTATTAATCCAAAGGTAGATTCATCAATCCCAAAGCTAAAAACAGCTTCAAATGAGGCCTGCCAAAAAAGAAGGCCAAAAAACACGAGAGCCATAAGATCAGAAAAAACATCCATCAATCCTTGAGCTCGGGGGCCGACGCGCGTGTAGAAAAGTTCCACTCGTATATGATTACGCCTTATTTGAGCATATGTCAGAGCGCCGAATACAATCACCACCATCGTGCTTTCCGTTAATTCCAAAGCACCGTGGACTGGCTGGCCAAAGAATTGTGTGCCAATTACATCAGCTGTTCCAAGAAACGTGGAGGCTAACATGCCAAAACCTCCAATAAGCAGAACGAACAGAGCTGTTGGTTCTATTATTTTTCTTATTTTTTCCATAGGAATTTAGCTTAAAGAAATCCGGTCATTTATAGAATAGCATAAATGACCGGATCATTATTTTAAAAGATAGTTTTAGACGGCGCTTATTTAGTCCACGCGCGCCATGCTGCTGCTACTTCAGATGCTTCTTTTCCAAAACCTCTCTTTTTCATATTGTCGGCCCAACCCTGCAATAAATCGGGTGTAGCCGCTTTCCATTTTGCAAGTTCGGAAGCAGGAAATTCTTTAAAAACACCCCCTGCCTTTTTAATATTTTCTATGGATTTTTCGGTGCCTGTTACTAGCCAATCCAGGTAATCTTTTTGGCTCTTTTCGGCTTGATCCATGAAAATTTTCTGAATATCAGCAGGAAGTTTNGCCCAAGTTCTTTTGCCAATAACTATCATATGGCCAGCAATCGTCATTGCGGTACCACAACTGTATTTGCCCGGCTCATACAGCCTCAGACTTTCGACATTACCCGCGTTAAGGAACGAATAATCAATTGTTCCTCTCTGTAGTGCTTCGTAGACTTCGGTTGGACGCACCGTAACGGGCACAGCTCCAATAGCGTTATGCATTTTTGGGAGATCGGCGCCAAAACTGCGGATCTTTTTACCTTTTAAATCCTTAATTGAAGTGCAGTTTGGGTTAGGTCCTGTCATATAATAGGATCCTAACGGCTGCTGGAAAAGATAATTAACATTTATCTTATCTGACTCCTTTTTGAATATAGGAAACTCTTTATATGATTTGTGGACTATATTGATAGCCTGTACCGGATCATCGAAAATAAAAGGGATTTGATACGCTTTCCAAAACAACAATTGATCAGGATAATAACCCATTGCGACAGACGCCATATCTATTGCACCCCGCCCAGCTAGAAGGGCAACTTCATTTCCTTTACCCAAACCTCCAGCAAAGGTTATATCAATCTTTACCCTTCCGTTGGTGCGCTCTTCAATTTTTTTTGCAAAATCCTTCTCTACCTGAACGAAGGGACTGTTGGGTAAATAGTGCCCCCAACGCAATTTAAACTCTTGTGCATTAGCGGCGAAAGTAACTCCTATCAACGAACCCGCTAAAACCACCGACTTGAACAGCCGGGATAAGCTTATTCTCATGTTTCACTCCCATATTTTATCTAAAAGTATTTAACGACATAAATGTGACCTTCGTCTACTTTAATCAACGCTTGAACGAACAATTTGTTTTCTAAAAATTTTTCACTACGCGAAAAAGTATTGTTTGCGTCTTACTTTGATCCGTTTAGACTATATTTAGTGATCATTTAATTGATTAACTCTCGCGTGTAAGAACATAAGGATGTTTTTGAAAAGATAATAAAATGAAGGTTAGGCTATACGAAAATCTCCGCGCCTGCAGCTACACTCCCTTCTATTTAGCTCAGGTGGAAGACATGTTTTCAGCTGAAGGCCTCGACGTTTCTTTAATTTTATCACCTTCAACCGCCGAAACAGCGCAAGGTCTCATTGATGGTCGAGCCGATGTTTCGTTTGGCGGACCTATGAGAGTTCTGATGCACCACAATAAAGCAAAATTAAACAACGAAGTTTCAGAACTTATTTGTTTTGCACAAGTTGTCGCACGGGATCCGTTTATTTTACTGGGCCGAACGCCAAACAATAATTTCAATTTTCATGACCTATTAAATAATAAATTAGCTGTAGCGATAGATGTTCCAACACCATGGATGACACTTCAAGATGATTTGTCTCGCGCCAATATCGATCCAAAATCAATTCAAAGGTATCCCGATGCATTGATGCACGAAAACGTCAATAATTTTAAAAATGGCAAAATTGATTTAGTGCAACTTTTTGAACCGTTCGCCCAAGAATTGAAAGAAACCGGAGCGCACATTTGGCACCGGTTTGCCTCAAGAGGTGACATAGCCTTTACAACTTTTTATGCCTTAAAATCCTTTACCATCGATAATCGAGAAATTTGCGAAGCTTTAGTTCGGGTTATGAACCGATCTCTAAACGCAATTCAAAGCATGAACAATACCGAAATCGCGAAAATAATCGGTCCAGGTTTTTTTCCAGACCTAAGCATCAGCAGTCTCAGCTCAATAATTGAGGGCTACAAATCCTCAAGGGTTTGGCCAAGCAGAACCGATCTTCCCCCTAGTGCCTTTGTAAAGCTAAAGGCTGCCTTGCTCTCGGGAGAGTTAATACAATTCGATATCCCCTATGACGAGGTTGTAGATACAGAATTATCAAAAGCAAAGTGATCCGATGGACGAGAAATATAAAACTCTACCGATTATAGATTTAACACCGTTTCTAAATGGAACAGCAACGGTAGCCGTCGCCAATCAGGTTGTAGAAGCTTGTAAAGAAATCGGCTTTTTAATAATTAAAGGCCATCAAATAAAACAAACGACCATCGATAACGCTTTTAATATTTCAAAAACATTTTTTGATTTACCACAGACGCTTAAAAATAAATATCACCCCCGCGAGCCCTCTCTTCAGAGAGGCTATCACGCCTTTGCCACCCGAGGACTAGCATATACTTTAGGTGAAAACTCACCACCTGATCTCCGGGAAACCTACTTTATGGGTCCCATAGAAGACCATTCCAAATACTTTAAACATCTAAGTGCCGCAACAAAAGCCTATGCCCCCAACATTCTTCCAAAGGAAGAAGTTGATTTAGCAACGCCATTAATTGATCTCTATCGTTCATTTGAGGATTTATCGGCGACTCTCTTAAAGATTTTTGCTATTGGATTAAAGGTACATGATGAATATTTTTCAAAACTTATCGAAAGACACTTTAGTATATTATCAAGTCACAACTATCCTCCCCTGACCAGGATTCCGAGAGACGGGCAGTTAAGGACAGGAGCGCACACTGATTTTGGTGCGATAACCATACTGGCTATTAAAGGCAATGAGAGCGGCCTCGAAGTTCTGATGCCGAACGAGAAATGGCTATCCATTCAACCACCAGATGACTGCCTAATAGTAAATTTNGGCGACATGATGAGTCGATGGACCAATGGAATTTGGAAATCTACCCTGCACCGAGTAACAAATCCAAAAGGGCTAAATGATTTAAGNTCGCAGCGTCAGACCCTGGGGTATTTTATGCATCCTGATTTTGATGCTTCGATAGAGGCAATCCCATCTTGCGTAAAAGAGGGAATGCCGCCCAAATTCCCCCCGATCACTGCTGGAGAACACATTGCCGAAAAAATTCGTGCAAGCCATGAGGGAAAAACTACCTCTTAAAATTTAGCGAAGTCCTTACAATTGTGGCCTAAAGTTTTAGAATTAAGAGCTGTAATATCCTATCTTGTCTCCATCAAGTGAAACTCCTAATCCATTCAACAAACGATTTGAATAATTAAAATAAGCTACCACCTGATTGACTTCGAGAATTTCTCCNTCGTCGCACCCCCGTTTTTTTAATTTTTTTACATCAGATTCCTCCATTTNTCNCACGNTTTGTGTAAGCTTTTGGCTGTACTTTAAAATTGCTATCTCCTTTTTGTCGAAAACGTTTTGAAATTTTTGCGTCCTTAATGCTGCTNTAATTTCCTCCGCTCTCTTCGTATTGCCAAGTAATGACACAGCATTATTCCAGTGATGCNTCAGACTATATTCGCAAGAATTTAACATGCTCACATACGCTGCAACTACTTCCAAAAACCAAAGCGGAAGCGTGATTTCGTCACTGTGAAGCACACTCTTATACAACATCAGATGACCGATCATTGTAGATGGCCGCAAGCTGTGAATCCTCATGACATTATCCAAAGTACCGTGAGGGGTCCTGGCTTGATCAAAAATGTCATTTAAAAATTTGTCGGCATTTTCGTCCGCGACCATCGATATCCATGCAGATTTCACCACTTGATTTCCTTTCCTGGTTTCTAAGATTTCTCCATATAAGTCTCGCAATCAAAATAAACTTTGATTATTGTTACTAAAAAAGGCCGTTAATGTCTGCTCGGAGAGGCGAATGTCTAAACTTATCGGAATAGCAAGAACCCCTAAAATTTTAGCACCTATGGAAGAAATAGATACCGCCGAAATAACAATTGAAAGAGGTATAGAGGGGGATGCCCGTGGNAAAAAACGGAATAGGCAAATAAGTGTTCTTTTCGAAGACGATTGGGCTGANGCTTGCAATGAACTGGGTGAGGTATTGCCATGGATTACAAGAAGAGCAAATTTATTTGTATCGGGAATGAGATCACCTCAGAAGGATGGCCAAATTATCAAAATCGCCGATGTACGCTTGGAAATAAAACTTGAGACAGAGCCATGCGATTTAATGGATAAGCAACGCCAAGGCCTTCAGACAGCTCTTACACCCTCTTGGCGGGGTGGTGTTTGCTGTAACGTAGTACAAGGCGGAACTATATCCATTGGAGATAACTTCGCTATCTCCAACTAATAAACTTGGTGACCTATATCCAATTATCTTTATTGAAAGGCCAAATAANGAAATACCAGCTTGAAAGGTGATAATTTACCTTTTTAATAATACTATTCAGCCGCGGAGGAGACCGAGTTATCTGTCGTTTCCCAGGTTTTTAGAACTGGTAATACTTCCTTCGCGAACAACTTAAGTCCTTCCTCAGAAACTTTCATGGGCGTTCCACCAAACCTGAAGGAGACATTTAATTCGTAATCCCCCATTATTTTACGTCTATCATCGAGCTGTCTCAATATTCTATCAGGTGTGCCCCAACACGCGGCCTTCATAAAATTATCAACTGCTGAAGTTAAATCTCCACCCGTTTTTCTCGCAAATTCTGCCTTTTCTTGATACCCACCATACCCCTTAACATTNTTGAAATGTTCACCTAAAAATTCATAATGATAAAAATTACTTTCGGTAAACATCCCCTGATATTGTCTTGCCCATTCTTCTGCTTGATCATTTGATTCCGCACAAATAGCAAAATCAGTGAGCATAGGCGTTGGAGCGGGTCTTCCATGATATTTTTCGTGAAGTTCGCGACCGTGATTTAAAACTGGCGCACGCATTTCCCAAGGCCGATCCGCGAACATAACCATNCTCACGTCTCCTAATTTAGCCACTGATTCAACCGATTCTGGGCTTGTGGCTACNGAATATATTCTCCCATCCATTGAATGCTGAGGTCTAGGCCTCAACTCTATTTTTGGTTGTTTGTACATTGGCCCATCACCCTCAATAAAACCAGTTTCAAGGGCTTTAATAATCATCTGTGAGGACTCATCAAAACGGGCTCTGGATTCATCCATTGACAATCGAAAACCCTCAAATTCCCGGCGTGCNAGGCCNCGTCCCATCCCAAAACGAAGACGCCCATTGCTTAAAAAATCCAACATTATTACTTGCTCAGCAACTCTGAGCGGATCATGCCACGGTAGTATAACAGCCGCGGTACCGACATCAATGTGNGGGTATTTTGCGGCTAAGTGCGTCATTAATTGTAAATTATCGGGAATAAATGAGTAATCACAGAAATGGTGCTCTGTAGACCATAANACATCGAAGCCGGAATCCGCTGCTACCTCGGCGAGCCTTAAATCTTCTTCCCAAGTTTGAGCATCCGAACAATTATCCCACCCATAACTGGCAAAAATCATGAAAAATCCAACGTCCATAATGCTCTCCCCTTCTCTGTGTCAGTTTCNATAATTACATCCGCTGTCTAAAACACCTAGATAGTTTTAGATTTACTGGAAAAATTCATTTAAAAATCGCGGATATGTTGCAAAAGTTTGGGACATTATCAACATTCAAACTTTTTGCGATTAAGTTACGTAGGATAAGTCGCCTCTAATCTGCTGACATAATCTACCCTAGAAAGCGATCCACTCGGTAGACACTCCCTGGCACGAGTTCTAGACAACAAAAGAACCAACCTGCCTGTTTTCTGCCACAACAACCGGGNGAAATGGTTGAAGTGGTGAGCGCGACAGGGATCGAACCTGTGACCCGCTGATTAAAAGTCAACTGCTCTACCAACTGAGCTACGCGCCCACACCCCCGTATATATATTATTTCAACTTTTGGTCAACTATGGGTTTGAAATTATTTCCTCTTTATATTCACAAGCATTCGTTCTTTCACTCGAGAAGATACGAAATCGTCTATTTCACCGCCCAGAATAGCTATTTCTTTCACTAAGCGAGACGAGATAAATTGGTGGCGTTCGGAGGACATCAAGAATAATGTTTCTACATCCGGATTAAGTCGTGCATTCATTCCCACCATTTGAAATTCGTACTCAAAGTCGGAGACAGCACGCAATCCCCTAATCACAAACTTAGCTTTGTGTTCATCGACAAAGTGCATCAATAGGGAGTTAAATGATGTTACTTCTATCTCACTACTATAACCCCTCGCATCGTTTTCGGCTTTGATAAGACTTATTTCTTGGCCCACCATTTCCCTTCGTTCCTCAAGGCTAAACATAGGACTTTTACCAATATTTTCTGCAGCGGCCACAATTAGTTTATCAACGACTTTACTCGCACGACGTATTATATCGATGTGTCCATTTGTTATTGGATCAAACGTTCCTGGGTATACCGCTATCCGCAAAACCACCTCCGAAAATTGCTCAAATAGACTTTCATCGAAAAATAACCAAGCCTTGGATATAATATCAAGTTTTATTTAATTCTCGTCTGAATTCGCCTGATCATTAGAGTTATCGGGATCGTTTTCACCATTCATATCGTCGCCAATCAGGCTCACTGATACAACTTTCTCCTCGTCTTCCACTCTAAAAATCCAAACACCCTGCGTTCTCCGCCCGGTAATTCCAATCTCATCAACCATGCAACGTATCAGCTGTCCACTATCAGTGACGAGCATGATTTGATCAGAATGATTTACGGGAAACCCAGCGACCACCTTTCCAGACCTTTCAGTCACATCAATATTCCAAACACCCTGTCCACCTCTGTTACTTGTCCTGTATTCATACGCTGAGGTTCTTTTTCCAATCCCTTTTTCTGTGACCGTAAGGATAAACTCTTCCGCTCCACCTAAATATGCGAGCCTTTCGTCGGATAACATAATATCTGGTTTTTCAACATCAATCTCCGAACCTCCGAGGGTTGATCGTCTTAAATAAGACGTTTGTTTCAGATAGATTTCCCGCTCAGATATTTCAGTCGTTTGAATTACTTCATGTTCTACCCTTGCTAAAATAGACATTCCAACAACGGCATCACCCTTAATAAGTTTTATACCGCGAACCCCCATGGAACCGCGGCTTCTAAAAATCCGAACATCGGAAACCGCAAACCTTATAGCTTTACCGTCACGCGTTGTGAGGAGCACATCATTTTCTTCGTTACAAGGCTGGACACTGATAAGACGCTCTCCCTCCTCTAATTTCATCGCTATTTTTCCATTGCGCTTAATATTAGTGAAATCTGAAAGCGCGTTTCTACGAACTGTTCCTGCAGATGTTGAGAACATAACTTGCAAATCGTCCCAGGTAGTATCATCTACCGGCATCGGCATAACGGTCTGTATCCATTCACCCTCCTGTAAAGGAAGTAAATTAACCATAGCTTTGCCCCGCGCTTGGGGTGTTCCTAAAGGAAGGCGGTAAACTTTCATCTGGTATACCATTCCTCGGGAGGTAAAAAATAAGACAGGGGTATGGGTATTAGCAACAAAGAGACGATTAACCACGTCCTCATCACGGGTCGACATACCTGAGCGCCCCTTGCCTCCTCTGTGCTGCGCCTTGTATGTGGAGAGAGGGACCCGCTTTATGTAACCTTTTAGGCTAACCGTTATAACCATATCCTCTCGCTGTATAAGATCCTCTATATCATGTTCAAACTCATTTTCTTCCAGAAGAGTACGACGATCATCAGCGAATTTCTCTTTCGCTTCTATAAGCTCTTTTTTTACTACCTGAATTAACTTGTCGCTTGATTGAAGAATCGATAAATACTCATTTATTTTTTCTGAAAGTTCTTTTGTTTCTTCGACTAACTTTCCACGCTCCATTCCTGTCAAACGCTGAAGCCTGAGTTCTAGAATAGCACGCGCTTGAGCATCAGATAGTTTGTATTTCCCCTCAATAACCTCGTGATCTGGGTCATCAATGATCTCTATAAATTCTGCAACATCGGCAGCAGGCCACTCTGTCTCGGTCAAACCTTTACGCGCTTCAACGGCGTCGGCGGCCGCTCTTATCAGAGCTATTATATTTTCTATATTATTTAGGGCGACTAAAAGCCCTGCTAGAATGTGGGCACGTTCTCGGGCTTTTTTTAGTAAAAACGTCGTGCGTTTGGTAACAACTTCTTCTCTAAACGAGACAAATGCAGAAACAATATCTTTTAAATTTAATTGTTCCGGTCTTCCGCCGTTTAGAGCTAGCATATTTACTCCAAACGAAGTCTGCATAGCTGTGTGACGATAAAGCTGGCTTAAAACCACTTCTCCTACAGCATCTCGTTTTAGTTCAATCACCATACGAACGCCATCTCGATCGCTCTCATCACGAAGATCGGCTATACCTTCTATAACTTTATCTCTAACCACTTCACCTATTCGCTCCAGCAATCTCGCCTTATTTACTTGATAAGGAATTTCAGAAACTATGATAGCGAGCCTATCTTTTCTGATCTCCTGAATTTCTGCCTTTGCACGCATGGTTATAGAACCTCGCCCTGTCATATAGGCGTCTCTTATTCCCATCTTACCTAAGATGATACCTCCAGTTGGAAAATCTGGTCCTGGAATTACGTTGATTAGATCTTCTATGGTGAGGTTTCTGTTTTCTAAAAATGCTAGGCATCCATCAATAACCTCGCCCAAGTTATGAGGAGGAATATTCGTTGCCATTCCAACTGCTATACCCCCAGCACCATTTACCAGCAGGTTTGGAAATTCCGCCGGCAATACAGAAGGTTCCTCAGAGGTCTCATCATAGTTAGCTACGAAGTCTACAGTTTCCTTGTCGATGTCTCGCAGCAATCCCTCCGCCGACTTGGCTAAGCGAGCTTCCGTATATCTGTGTGCGGCCGGCGGATCACCATCCATTGAACCAAAGTTTCCCTGGCCATCGATGAAAGGCAGACGCATAGAAAAGTCTTGCGCCATCCTAACCATTGAATCGTAAATAGGACTATCGCCATGGGGATGGAATTGCCCCATTACATCCCCAACGATTCTTGCTGATTTTCTGTAAGGGCGGGTCCAATCATACCCACCTTCCTTCATCGCAAAGAGAATACGTCTATGAACAGGTTTTAATCCATCGCGAACATCTGGAAGCGCCCGTGATACGATTACGCTCATCGCGTAATCCAAATACGAGCGCTTCATCTCCCCTTCAATTGAGACGCCTTTTATGTCTGGTAACTCTTGATCCGAATCAGTCATTTTCTTTTAATTCTGCAAATGCCACGCATCACTTTTTTGTTTATATTTCAGACATTTACACAAAATTTTTTCACCAACACATTATGCTGGCATTATAACATATATACTGATGATCAACAAACTTCTCTTGCTTAAAATACTAACCCGAAACGATGGACGAAACACCTTAAAAAAAACTTTGTAAACAATGAATTTAACACTCCTATATTCTTCGTTTTTAGAATGGTATTTCGTCGTCCAGGTCTTCGAATTTCGGCCCTGAATCGGGGTTGTTCTCAGCTATATCTTGAGAACTAGCGTTATCAAAATTACGTTCTTGACTGTTAAAACGTTCACCCGAACCTATATCTTGCCGACTTCCAAGCATAGTGAGTTCTCCTCTGTATCGTTGAAGAACTACCTCTGTTGTGTATTTCTCTTGCCCAGGCTCTCCCCATTTTCGTGTTTGAAGTTGACCTTCGATATAAACGGTTGAACCTTTTCGAAGATATTGCTCGGCGATATTCCCCAGCGCTTCATTGAAAATTACAACCCGGTGCCATTCAGTACGCTCCCTGCGTTCACCTGAATTTCTATCTTTCCACGACTCAGAAGTTGCAATGGACAGTTGAACTATTTTCCCACCGTCTTGCATACTCCTAATCTCAGGATCGCGTCCCAGATTTCCTACTAAAATTACCTTATTGATACTTCCTGCCATGTTCGTCACTCACACAAATTTCGACATGATTTAGTTTTACATAATTCAGCCGGTTTAACTAGCACCAAGGTAAGTTTTAAAAGTAATTTTATTTACAGGTTCATTGAAATTCTTAAAATTTTAAAATAACAAATCCTCACTATTTCAGATCTTTTTTCGGAGTAACCTTTTCTTATTTGCCATCCGATCCTAGTTAATGTAGGTCTGTCTATCGTTTGTTTTTTGAAATATCGCTATGCCTCAAAATCAAAATTCCAAAAAGCTTATAGTACGAGGTGCTCGCGCTCATAATTTGCAAGGTGTGAATGCTACGCTGCCTAAAAATAGCCTCGTTGTAATTACTGGCCCGAGCGGTTCAGGTAAGTCATCGCTAGCTTTTGATACTATTTATGCCGAGGGGCAGAGGCGCTATGTAGAAAGCTTATCAGCATATGCACGCCAATTTTTAGAGCTAATGCAAAAGCCCGAAGTCGACATGATAGAAGGATTATCACCAGCTATATCAATCGAACAGAAAACCACTTCGAGGAACCCTCGTTCTACAGTAGGGACCGTCACTGAAATTTATGATTATTTGCGACTGCTTTTCGCCCGAATAGGGATACCGTATTCGCCAACTACTGGTAAACCGATTGAAAGTCAGACGGTTAGCCAAATGGTAGACACAATTCTATCTTTACCGGCAGATACCCGATTATTACTTCTGGCTCCCGTAATNCGCGGAAGGAAAGGTGAATTTAAAAAGGACTTTTTTGAATACAGAAAAAAAGGTTTTCAAAGAATTAAAATCGACGGNGNAATTTTNGATCTAAGTGATACGCCAACTTTAGATAAAAACATCAAACACGATATAGAAGTTGTTGTGGATAGGTTAATAATACGCGAAGGGCTAGAAACTNGGCTAGCCGATTCCATAGAAACNGTACTAGAACTTTCCGACGGTTTGCTGGTTGCTGAAAANGCNGATACTTCNGAACAATTTNTCTTTTCGGCTAAGTTTGCTTGCCCNGTATCAGGTTTTACAATCGAAGAAATCGAACCTAGATTATTCTCCTTTAACAATCCNTTTGGCGCTTGTTCAGATTGTGAAGGTCTAGGGACNAAATTGTATTTTGATAAAAACCTTATAATACCAAATACTAAATTGAGTTTAAAACAAGGCGCCGTGGCCCCATGGGCTTCTTCCCCTTCAAAGTATTACAATCAAACTCTGAATAGCCTTTGCGCTCATTTTTCTTCTTCCATGAATACCCCTTTTAAAAATTTAAGTATGGAATTTCAAAATGCTCTGCTATTCGGATCAGGCGAAACACCCGTCGAAATGACATACGATGATGGCTCTCGCTCATACACTACCTATAAGCCCTTTGAAGGTTTAGTACATAATTTAGAACGTCGTTTTAGAGAGAGTGACTCCAATCGATTAAGGGAAGAGCTTAGTCGGTACCAATCAACCGCAAACTGTGAAGCATGCAAGGGTCAGCGTCTAAAGCCAGCNGCCTTAGCTGTCAAAATAAATGGTTTAACCATCACCGATGTCACTAATTTCCCAATTGCCCAAGCTGTTGACTGGTTTGAAACGTTAGAAAGATTTCTTGAGCCAAAACAAATTGAAATTGCCGAGCGTATTTTAAAGGAAATTAAAGAACGGCTAGGTTTTTTGAAAAACGTGGGACTAGAATATCTTACCCTCTCAAGAAGTTCCGGTACTTTATCGGGAGGGGAAAGCCAACGAATAAGATTAGCATCGCAAATAGGGTCGGGATTAACGGGTGTGCTTTACGTTCTTGACGAACCTTCTATAGGTTTGCATCAGCGGGACAATGAACGTCTTCTCAAAACGCTGCAGCGANTGAGGGATCTTGGCAATACCGTTATAGTTGTCGAACACGATGAAGACGCCATTAGAAATGCGGATTATGTTATAGATATGGGGCCCGGAGCAGGAAAACACGGAGGAACTATTGTAGCAGAAGGCCCACCCGAAGAAATCATAGACTGCTCTGGAAGTCTTACAGGTAAGTATCTTTCCGGTGCTCTTGAAATAGCTGTACCGACAACTCGAAGATCTTTAGTAAACGACCGTAAATTGAAAGTGATTGGCGCTAAGGCGAACAATCTTAAAAACATAACGGCAAGTATTCCACTTGGAACCTTTACTTGTGTAACCGGCGTTTCAGGAGGCGGAAAATCTTCTTTAGTAATTGAAACCATTTGGAAAATAGCTGCTCGCGTTTTGCATTCTAGCAGATTAATTCCCGGACCCTATGANGCTGCTGAGGGCCTAGAATACCTGGATAAAGTAGTTGATATAAATCAATCTCCTATTGGCAGAACACCAAGATCCAATCCCGCGACATATACCGGTGCTTTTACGCCGATACGCGAATGGTTTTCTGGCTTACCGGAAGCTAAGGTTCGTGGATACGGGCCAGGGCGTTTCTCATTCAACGTGAAAGGGGGAAGATGTGAAGCATGCCAAGGTGACGGCGTAATAAAAATTGAGATGCATTTCTTACCCGACGTTTATGTGCAGTGTGAAACCTGTAGAGGAAAGCGGTATAATAGAGAAACCCTGGATATAAAATACAAGGGCAAGTCAATAGCAAACGTTTTAGAAATGACTGTTGACGACGGTGCTGACTTTTTTAAAGCAATTCCGTCTATACGAGATAAATTAGTGACTTTACAGCGTGTGGGATTGGGTTACATAACTATCGGTCAGCCTGCTACCACCCTTTCGGGAGGTGAAGCGCAAAGGGTGAAACTTTCTAAGGAACTTGCTAGACGAGCAACCGGCAAGACACTCTATATACTTGATGAGCCTACTACTGGGCTCCATTTCGACGATATCAAAAAACTACTAGAGGTGTTGCATACTTTGGCAAATCAAGGCAATACGGTAGTTGTTATCGAACATAATTTAGACGTAATTAAGACAGCTGACTGGATCATAGATATCGGTCCTAATGGAGGTGAGCTTGGGGGGGCAATTGTTACCGAAGGTACGCCGGAAGATATTGTAGGAGTAAAAGAAAGTCAGACTGGTCATTATCTAAAAATCCTGCTGGAGAAACAACACAAAAAAGTATCGGAAGCAAATGTACGTTGATACTTCTTGATGGTGTTAACACCAGACGAACTAGATTAAGGTTTTAAAAATGACAGAAACCGTTCACATAGTTGGAGGAGGATTAGCTGGTTGTGAAGCTGCCTGGCAGCTATCACGTCAAAACATTACATGCATTTTATACGAGATGCGCCCTCAATTAATGACTGAGGCACACAACACATCAAATTTGGCTGAACTGGTATGTTCCAACTCTTTTAGATCAGACGACAGCTCAGCAAACGCAGTGGGCGTCTTGCACGAAGAGATGCGCAGGTGCAATTCACTAATAATGAGAGCCGCCGACGCATCTCGTATACCTGCAGGGAGCGCGTTGGCTGTGGATAGGCATAAGTTTTCTCAAAAAGTTGAAAACGCGATTACTACAGAAAATTTGATAGAAGTAAAGCGGACCGAAATGACAATAGGCCAGTTGAGCCCGGATGCAAAAATCATAATAGCCACTGGGCCCCTTACTTCATCCCGTCTGTCAGAAGAGATCGCTACTTTGACAGGCCATGAATCTCTAGCATTTTTTGACGCTATTGCGCCGGTGGTTTACACCGATAGTATAAACTTCTCTAAAGCGTGGTATCAATCAAGATACGATAAAAATACAGATAAAACTACCGCGGGTGATTACATAAACTGTCCATTAGACCGAGAGCAATATGAAAATTTTATTGATGAATTAACATCTCAGGAGGCTATTGAATTTAAACACTGGGAGAAAAACACACCGTATTTTGAAGGGTGTATGCCTATAGAAGAAATGGCCAGAAGAGGGCGGGAAACTCTCAGATTCGGTCCAATGAAACCCGTTGGCTTGACCAATCCCCACACAAAAGAACGACCTTATGCTGTCGTACAACTTCGACAAGACAATGAAGCGGCATCTCTCTATAATATGGTGGGTTTTCAAACCAAAACCAAACATAGTTGCCAAAAACAACTTTTTAGAAAAATACCCGGCTTGGAAAATGCTGAATTCGCCAAGCTGGGAGGACTTCACCGCAATACATTCATAAACTCACCCCGATTATTAGACCCCACCTTGCGCTTAATGCAACAAAACCGAATACGCTTTGCGGGTCAAATTACTGGTGTAGAAGGATATTTAGAAAGTGCGGCAATGGGTTTATTGGCGGGAATGTTTTTTGCGAACGAAATATCAAGCAAACTCCAACAGATGCCGCCACAAACTACAGCCTTGGCATCTTTACTTTCGCATATCACAAACAAAGAACATCAAGAAACGTTTCAACCAACCAACATAAACTTTGGTTTATTTCCAGAATTACCAAATCATATAAATGAACACGGTAAGTCTATTCGTTTAAAAGGCATCAATAAGAAAAAAGCCCTATCGGAGAGAGCGCTAAAAGCTTTAGCTAACTGGTTAGATGGCAATTGAAGAAATTTCCTACGTCAAAACCTTTTTAGACTAGCTTTGAAAGCTAGCACCCAAGCACCCCAATAGCTCGGCTCGCTCAAGCGCACGTCAAATAAATTGTAATCTAAGTTTCTTAGCCTCCTAATATACAAATCTGTTAAACTAGCTAATAACAAACAAGTTATAGAACCTTTCTGTATTTGTAACTTTCTCTGGCGGGCCTTTAAAAGAAAGTTATCAGCCATTTCCGTTATAGCTGAGGCGGTTGCTTTTATTGCACCTGTTAATTCTTTATTTTTTAGTGATAAATCAGAAACGTTATGTATGTCTAATAAACTTTTTGGGAGAAGCAATCGGTTGCAATTGATAAGAAAGCTTGTTGACCGCAATACCCCAATCAATCCGTAAGCTAATGCTACATCTCTTGCAGCTGATCGCGTTTTCTTGTCACATATACCAATTACATCTAGTCCTGATAATGAGATTGCCACAGACGTGTTATCAAGATATTTGATAAGATCGTTCTCGGTTTCGGGTTGCCTCTTCAACAAATCCGTTTCGCGCTCATCGATGATTGACATGATAAATTCTATATTGAATTTACGCCTATTACTAAGTGCGTAAAGTCCTTGAAGTATCGGATCGTTTGACGATTTCTTTTTAGTGTTTAATTCCGAAAGATTCTCTCTCCACCACTGCAATCTTATTTCCCCTAGTTTTGGCTCCTGTATACGAAAGGGTATGTTAGCTAACTCGTTATAAAGCGCATATATTGTAAATAAAAATTCTTGGTCGTGACGATCCGCAAAGAGAGTGCACAAATAACGGTCTCGATCGAATTTTCTTACAAACTCTCTATTCGCAGGCACTGGATTATCCAAGATTGATCACCTTGTTTAAATCCTAAATTCTTTTTCAAGACCCTGCCCTCGCTCTATAAGGAGGCCGACATCTTTCTCTGCCACTTCATATAATTTATCGTATATACCAATTAATCTATTCAGAGCAGTTTTTTCAGATAAACCAAGTTTACCGTTCAATTCTGAAAGAGCTTTATGCCCATTATAATGAAATGGCTTTGCTCTAAGAATTAGCTCATTGGCCAAATTAACAATAGCCGGGTCCTTATCCTGCAGAGATGAAAATAGTGTCTGCCGGGACAAACCAGCCTTGAACAATAATTCGTTTGGTACGGTAATTAGCCTTGGTGAATTGAAAGCGTCTTTTGTTAAGTCTCGTATGATGTGGACGATATAGCAGTAAATTGCCAAATCACGAGCATAGTAATCCAGCCCTTTAGATAGTTTATACACGAAGCCTTTCTCATTAGAGTAATTAGCTGAAAGCAAATAAATATAGATTGAAGCTGGTGCGACTGTGGCCCCTTTGCAATAAATCAGGAAATCATCCCAGGAATTCATATCAACCCTTCTAATGTCAGTTAATAATGAGTCCGCCAGATCTTTCCAAACTGCTTCGGTTAAATCGCTTCTACCAACGGTATATCTTAGAGCGTGAATTATTCCTGCAGATAACGGCCCTTCTATTATTTCTAAGGTCAGTACTTGCTGCAGCCATCTCGACAGGCCAGTGCTAAAGTCCTGCATCAGTTCATCTTGCTTATCGATGTCTAGTTTTAAAAAATTTTCGTCAACAAGATCATCTATAATCCGCATCGTCGCATATGTAGCGTAAAAAAATTCCTTTCTTGATATTTGCAGGACTTGCGAGGCATAAAAAAAATTTGCATTAGCTTTTTTAGCAACTTTTCTGCAAGCATTTAGCCCGTCTCTTACTTCTTTAGTTTTAAGCAACTGGAATCAATGCGGCCGCGACCCGCCGGTCTTCCGCACACAAAACATTGAATGTACGACAGGCCGCACCAGTATTCATAACATCTAATACACAGTTCTGTTGTCGAACGAAGTCTCTCTCTATCTCTGTCAAGAGATGAGGACTTTTTCCTGCACCAAAAAGCAAAATTGACGGCATATAGGTTGTTTGAAATACTGCTTTGAAAAAACAAATTTTTGACTCAGCAACATCACAATTCGATAAAGGAATACAAAGTTCTGGAAACACTACTACAGGCGAACTGTAAACGACCCCTGAAATTTTAAAGGATCCATCACCATAACTTTCTATTAGCTGACGATCTTTCGAGACAAGAGGCGTTACATCCATTAATTTACTTCACCTTTCATCTTCTGGTACCTGTAATCCACTATAATCGCCTTCCCCTCTTTTCAACTTGACGTAAAGCAGGATAGGGACCGCTATAAATATGGATGAGTAAGTGCCTATACATACCCCCCAAATCATAGCAAGAGCAAAATCAGCTAGAACCTCACCACCAAAAAAGTAAATTGAACATAGCGCAAGCAGGGTAGTAACCGACGTCATCATGGTTCGAGACAAAGTTTCATTAATCGACATATTAAATACTTCAGACAGTTCTAATTGTCTGTATTTTCGAAGATTTTCCCTGACTCTGTCATAAACAACCACCGTGTCATTTATTGAATATCCTGCTATAGTAAGTATAGCAGCTACAGTCGCAAGGTTAAATTCATATTGCAGGAGTGCAAATAAGCCAATAGTACTAAAAATATCATGAGATAGAGCAACAATAGCACCTAAACTAAATTGCCACTCAAATCTCAGCCAAATATAGATTAGAATAGATAAGAGTGCTAAACAGACCGCTATAATTCCTGCCTCTTTTAATTCAGCTCCTACAGTTGGTCCGACAAATTCGGTTCTTCGATAATCAAATACATCCCCGAGACGATCCTTGACCTTTTTAATGGCCGCCATCTGTTCTTTTTCTGCACCATCCTGCCTCTGAATCCTTATTAGAGCATCAGTTTTTTTGCCAAATTCTTGGATACTCACTTCACCAAGCCCCAAAGTGGATAATTTATCTCTTATTTGAGGAATATTCACTTCGCCCGAGCCACGAATTTCCATTAAGATACCTCCCCGGAAGTCAATACCGAAGTTTAATCCTAGCGAAGTTAAACAAAATACTGAGGATAAAAGAATGATCGCCGATAATGCAAACGCTAATCGTCGCTTATCTACAAAACGTATTTTTGTTCCGGCGGGTACAAAACGAACAGGTTTGAGCATTAAAAATCCAATACACTCAAATGGGGACAGAATTTGGTCGCTTTCCTCGCAACCATAAAACAATCAAAAATCTTGTTAACATAATTGACGTGAACATAGACGTAAGAATTCCTATAGCCAACGTCACTGCAAACCCTTTTATTGGACCAGAGCCAAACGAATAAAGACATATCGCAGCGAACAAGGTGGTTAAATTTGAATCAATAATGGTAGTAAGCGCGCGTTTATAACCTGCGTCAATTGCTGATATCGGCGTACGGCCCAAAAGAACTTCTTCTCTGATACGCTCAAAAATAAGTACATTTGCGTCGACGGCCATTCCAATTGTAAGGACAATACCAGCAATTCCAGGGAGTGTCAGAGTGGCTTGAAGCGCTGATAATGCTCCTAAAATTATTACAATATTAAAAAACAAAGCTACATTGGCGAATATTCCAAATAGGCCATAAGCTATAACCATAAAGACGATGACAAGACATAAGCCGATAACACTTGCCAATTT
>NZVJ01000006.1 GCA_002701455.1 Rhodospirillaceae bacterium | reverse complement strand
TAATTCTTCTATTTGCCTGATGAGGTACGAGCCAATCTATATCATCACTAGATAAATTGTTTGCAACTAAGGTCTCTTTTATTACAGAGCCCAATTTTGATACCGCGTGCTTAAAGACTTCCTTACCCGACATTCTTACGTGGCCAGTCTCAGAGGTCATCGACGGACCACCGTCTACATATAATATATCCCTGTTACGGCCATCCGAATGAAGGTGAGTTGATAAAACGCCATATTGCTGAGTTTTTGGATCTATTTGAAGGGAATCCAAAACCACAGCGCCAGCTCCATCGCCAAAGAGCACGCAAGTGCCCCTATCAGTCCAATCCAAAAGCCTCGTGAATGTCTCAGCACCTATTACAAGAGCTCTACTTGACTGCCCTGCACGTAAAAAATTATCTGCAACAGTCATGGCGTAGACGAAGCCAGCACAGACAGCTTGAATATCAAATGCTGCTCCATTGGTTATACCGAGATCCGCTTGAACTTTAGTTGCGGTTGCCGGGAAGGTCTGATCTGGCGTCGTGGTAGCAACAATAATTAAATCTATTTGACTGGCCGAAAGATTTGCCCTTTTTAGGGCTTTATCTGCCGCTCTTACTGCAAGGTCAGATGTATATTCACCATCAGCCGCCACATGCCTCCTTTCTATTCCCGTTCTCTGCTTAATCCACTCATCCGAGGTATCAACTATTTTTGCCAACTCATGGTTATCTATAACTCGGTCTGGTAAATAAGCTCCACAACCCGCCAAAATNGACCTAGTAATCATCACNCATCACCTGTTCCATGCGATCTCCCTGAAGCCTCGTCCTCTGCGTGCAACGTACGCAATTCATCTTTTACTTTATCCAAAAAACCATAATTCGACATATCTGCTGCTACTCCTATTGCATTTGCAAACCCAAAAGAATCTGTNCCTCCGTGACTTTTTACTGCTATTCCATTTAGGCCTAGAAAAACAGCACCGTTATATTTTCTTGGATCCATTCTTTCCCTTAGCTGGTTAATTGCAGTTTTGGACAATGCATAACCAATTTTTGAATAAATGCTGGATCCAAACGCCTCCCTTAGAAAATGTGTAAACATCCTAGATGTACCCTCGGCAGCTTTTAGAGCTATGTTGCCNGAAAACCCATCTGTAACTATTACATCCACGGTGCCGGCAGTTATATCATCTCCCTCAACNAAGCCTATAAAATCCATCGGTAAGTCTATTTCTCTAAGAACTGAAGAAGCCTCCCTCAANTCCTCATGCCCCTTTTGTTCTTCCGAACCAACATTAAGTAAACCAACCGTTGGACGTGGGAGGTTTAAGACAAGTCTNGCAAATATTTGTCCCATCACTGCAAATTGAACTAAATTACCNGAATCACATTCTATGTTTGCCCCAAGGTCTAACATGCANCTCTCTCCCTTAAGAGTAGGAAAAAAGCTTGCTATAGCAGGTCTATCAATTCCCGGACACATCCGTAATCCCAATTTAGACATGACCATTAATGCTCCAGTATTACCCGCTGAAACTATCCCATGAGCNTCGCTATTTGCCACTAAATCAATAGCGAGCCTCATACTCGTATCTCTNCCGCTCCTCAGNGCAACTGAAGGTTTTTCAGAATCTCCCACTTTCTTATCGGTATGAATCACTGAACAATTTGAATTGTTTAAGTATTTACTAGCAGCTACTAGAGGTTCCAGTTGCTTCTCATCCCCAGCTATTTTGAAGAAAAGATCAGGCATTCTTTCAAGAGCTATATCCGCACCGTGTACGACCATCGTAGGCGCGTTGTCACCCCCCATGCCATCAAGCGCAATTATCGTTTCTGGCGCCATATCTTCCTGAAACCAATCAGATTAAAAAAATAATTTCTCTCTGGAGTATAGTCAGATAAATCCGCCACCGTAACCCATTTAAGAAGAAATAAGATATGATTAAACAANTTTTAAAAAAAGTCTGACTAACCATTGCCTTTAGTACGTTTTTTTTCCGCTAACANTGATGCCAATTCAGAGAAAGGACCATCGTACTTTATTTTTGTAACTTCGCTCNTTGCACCCAAGTTATCATCGCTTAGGGTGTTTTGGTAGGTATGGTCTAATAACAATGAAAGATTTTGCACAGCAATTTCACCTAAATCAATGAATCCTTCCGTTAAAAACTCGGTAATCAGCTGNTTGTCATTGATCAANACACCAAGTTTTTCTTCAGGAACGTTTAATTGAACACTTTCTTGAAAATCATCGTTTACTAGAACCTCTTCTATATTATCATTACCGAGAGTACTTTTATAAATTTCAGCGCTTATATGACCGTCCAACTGAAAAATATTGTCTNTTTGTCTAGTAATAGTNACTTTCACTTTAAGNTCATTTAAGGCTCTGAGGCCAAGCCTTATAGCTATCANNTNACGCTGTTTCTTATTTGCCCTGAAAACTATGTCTTCAGCAGATTTNCCACTGCCTTCTTTTGGTTCCCATAAAAAGGGCATTTCACTTTTAATCTGTTTTATCATTTAGTCGCTTTGGTTTTATTATTCAATTACCTCGGTAAACTTGAAGTTTGCCTCCAAAATATCCTCTGTCGCAGTGGCCGATANCTCCCGGATAGTCCTTTTTGAGTAGTCTAGTAGCCTTTTAACTTCANGCAGGCGAGTTCGATCACCCCGATAAANATTTCTAACAATGGATGCNTCTATTTCTGAATCAACACCTTCAAATGCCCTATCGTAAACCTCTAACCGACCGAGTAGTGCCTTACCCATATCTTTTACACGCTTTCCTACAGAAAGATCACCCACCCCCATTTCACGTAGGGATTGATCCATATCAACAAACATAGTGTCAAACAAAAGTTGAGAAAACTGGCCTGCTTTTTGCTCTTCCTTTTTTAAACGAGAAAAAACAAAGAACATATGCAAAGTCAAAACGTCAAATCGACCGTCAATGTTATCTGGAACCAACAATTCCTTATAAAAACTAGGGTTTCTGGATTGGTCCACTATTATGCAATATGTTGCATCTACGTTATTAGAAAGATCTTTATTTTTAAAAAAACTAAGCATCAATATCTCGCGGTGAAAAGTTTTTGTTTCTAATATAACAAACTAGGTGCTTCCAGTCTTTCTTCAACAACCTTCAAAAACTTGCTACAATCCTAATATCTAAAGTAATTTGTTTAAATTCATTTTTTTGGATCACTTGAAATGCAATTCCCTATTATTCCAATCTCAGCTATTTTGGTTGCCGCTAGTCTTGTTAACGGTTGCGCACAGCCAGTTGAACTTCATGGAAACCGAATTAACACTAAATCGTTAAAAGAAATAATTCCTGGAACATCAACCGAAAAAGATGTCTTGAAAATACTGGGAACCCCCGTGATAAAACAAGAATATGGAGCTCAAAACTGGATCTATATTAGAAGCAAAAGTCAGAAAACTGTGTTTTCTGGTAAGAAATTTTTAGAACGGGTCGTTGTGAGAATTTCTTTTAATCAAAAAGGGATAGCAACTTCAGTAAAGATGATACCCAACGATCCGCATCTGTCTATTGATTTTGCAAAGCGAAAAACCCCTACTGCGGGACAAGAAATTACAATTCTACAACAATTAATTGGAAACTTTGGTCGCTTTGAGAATAAAAACGACCAAAGTTTTTAAAATTCAGAGGTGCAACAAAAAAATCCTTAAACCTTTTTAAGCTGCAAGCGCCGCAAGGAGCAAAATCGCTACAATATTGATAATTTTAATCATTGGGTTAATNGCNGGCCCTGCNGTATCNTTGTATGGATCTCCAACTGTATCTCCTGTTACCGCNGCCTTATGAGCATCGGATCCCTTCCCNCCATGATTTCCATCCTCGATATATTTTTTTGCGTTATCCCAAGCTCCCCCACCTGCGGTCATCGAAATGGCTACGAAAATGCCGGTAACAATAGTACCCAGCAGCATAGCTCCTATTGAAGTAAACGCAGCGGCTTGCCCCCCAATCCACATCACTACAAAGTACATGACAATTGGAGCTAAAACAGGCAAAAGGGATGGAACTACCATTTCTTTTATGGCTGCCTTAGTTAAAAGATCAACGGCTCTACCATATTCGGGCTTTTCAGTTCCTTCCATTATACCCGGTTTCTCTCTAAACTGTCGTCTCACTTCTTCGACGACTGAACCTGCAGCTCTCCCAACAGCCTGCATACCCATTGATCCAAAAAGATAAGGGAGCATACCTCCAATAAACAACCCTATTACCACATAAGGATCTTGAAGGACGAACTGCACATCTAAGTTGGGAAAGTAGTACTTGAGATCTTCTGTATAGGCTGCAAAAAGAACGAGTGCCGCTAAACCTGCAGAGCCAATGGCATATCCCTTGGTAACAGCTTTTGTGGTATTACCAACGGCATCTAGCGCGTCGGTAGTCGTTCTTACCTCCTCAGGTAACTCGGCCATTTCAGCTATACCACCCGCATTATCCGTAACGGGACCGTACGCATCTAGCGCAACTACCATTCCAGCAAGCGCCAACATAGTTGTCGCGGCAATCCCAACGCCAAAAATTCCACCCCAAATAAAAGATGATAAAATTCCGGCTGAAATTATAATAGCAGGTATAGCACAGGCCTCCATAGATACGGCCAAGCCTTGTATGACGTTAGTTCCATCACCAGTTTCTGAGGATTTTGCAACTGTCCTTACTGGTCGGTACTCAGTAGATGTATAATATTCAGTGACCCAAACGAGCAAACCAGTAACAATTAACCCAACTAATGCACAGTAAAATAACTCCCGACCAGAAGTTTCCAGTCCATTCGACAAGGTAAATGCCGTTGAAAAACCCAACATGTTCTCAGTTGCTGCCCCGATAAGTATTGCTGAAATTATCGCGCTGGAAATAAACCCTTTATAAAGTGCCCACATAATATTCTTATTTTTGCCGAGCCTTACGAACCATGTGCCCACAACTGACGCTATTATGCAAACTCCGCATATTACCAGCGGATACATCATCATTACACTCAAAGTCTCCCCAGAGAAAAAAATTGCCGCTAACAACATTGTGGCAACAACCGTTACGGCATAGGTTTCAAAAAGATCTGCAGCCATACCGGCGCAGTCGCCTACATTATCACCAACATTGTCTGCTATAGAAGCCGCGTTCCTCGGGTCATCCTCTGGAATGCCTGCTTCCACTTTTCCTACCATATCACCGCCAACGTCGGCACCCTTTGTAAAAATACCACCGCCAAGCCTAGCGAATATTGATATCAACGAAGCACCAAAACTCAAAGCAACAAGAGCTTCCAAAATATGACGGAGCCCCTCTGTACTTTTCGCGTCAAACAATTCTAATAACACAAGATAATAACCTGCCACCCCTAACAGACCTAATCCAACCACCAACATCCCTGTAACAGCTCCAGACTTGAATGCAATGTTCAAAGCCGGCTCTAGACCCACAGTAGCTGATTGTGCTGTGCGAACATTTGCTCGGACTGAAACATTCATTCCTACGTACCCAGCTATGCCCGATAGCACAGCTCCAATGACGAACCCAACCGCAACCGCAAAACCAAGTGTAATCGCTAAAATAACAGTAACTACAATTCCCACTATAGAAATGGTGATATACTGACGGTTAAGGTATGCAGCGGCACCTTCTTGAATGGCTCCCGCTATTTCCTTCATTCTTTCATTTCCTGCATCTGCTGAAATGATATTTTTTGACGCTATTATTCCATAAACCAACGCCACCAAACCGCATATTATTACAAGCGTAAACTGTTCGGTCATCTCAAAGGATCCTTCATTTATTTTTGTTGTTTTGTCGTTCCCTCGACAACTTCATAACGGATTCGCAGCCAAATAGAAAGTTCTAGGGACTATTATTATAAAAAGCCGGAACATATCAAAAAAAATACCTTTAGCAATCAGATATTGAAAATTTAACATTTTTGTCTTTACGAAAAAAAATGATTAGAGTTTCAAATTAATTAAATGGTCGCTCAAAAATATTCACAAACAAAAGGTCAGTAATAACGTTTTGACCGACGATTTCTTCCGCTTTAACGAGAAGTCTTTGTTTTAAAAAAGCTCTGTCGCTTACGCCAGGTTTGATATTAAGAGCATTTAATGCGTGAACGTAGGTTAGAAATGAATCTATAATCCGTATTAAATTATCATTTACAATCTTTTCATCCTGGCCCCTCCTCACTTCAATGAGGATATGCATAAAAAGTTTACGATCGACCTTATTGTCTCTAAAAAGCGGAATCTCCATGGGTTCTAAATCAATAAGAGCTGTCTCAAGAGGGCCCGGTTTTATNGGCTGAACTATAGTTTCTTCTTTTGGCACGTCTATACCGAGGACTTCTAATATCATAGTTGGAAGTAGAGAAGGAGCAAAGGTAGCAACACCAAAAACTCCCCCTACCGAGATAGCTAAGACGACCACTATAATTATTAAAATTCTAATCATTTATTTTCTGAAAACAAAAAGGATTGGANGGATAACTACGATTAAGAATGACTAAATCCTCCCTTTTTTACGGGCATTATATTTCCATTATTATCAAGAATGGCAACACCTTTTCCAGGTTGNATAGTACCTATGCGAGTTACTCGTGTTTTTGNAAAACGCGCAGTTTTCAATATTTTCTTTTGGTTAGCAGGTGATGCGGTAAAAATCAGTTCATAATCATCACCACCGGTAATAGCTTGCTCTATACTAAATTGTTTTTTCTTCAAAAATGTTTTAACTTCTTTCGAGANCGGAACTTTATTTGCCTTCAATAAACCACTTACACCCGAAGCAGAACAGATATGTTCTAANTCCTGCAACAGACCGTCGGATACATCCATTGCCGACGATGCGACACCTCCTAGAGCAAAGCCGAGGTCTATTCTTGGTCTTGGCGTGCGATAACGTTGAATAGAATAAGACTTGCCTTTAACCAACTCTGGCAAGGACAAATTTTCTCTCAGTATTANACCTAGAGCAGAATCTCCAATAGTACCAGAGACGAAAATGTCATCGCCGACTTTAGCTCCGCTTCTAAGAAGCGGTCCTTTTGGGTTTGGCTTCCCAAAAATAGAAATGCAAATCGTTGTAGGCCCCAGGCTTACAACAGTATCCCCACCTATAAGCTCTATCCCAAATTTTTTTTGGTCTACTGCCAAGCCTCTTGAGAAGNTTTTAAGCCACTGATCCATATTNTTTGAGTGTTCTCCACCAACGATCAATGCCAGATTATACGCAAACGGCTTGCTGCCCATNGCAGCCAGATCCGATAAATTTGTTCTTAAAGCTTTCCGTGCTATTAAATCTGGTCTCTCATCGCTGTGAAAGTGAACTTTTTCAACGAGGGCATCAGTAGATACTACAAGACTTTGCATNTTTTTTANGGGNACTAAGGCAGCATCGTCCAGGAGTTCCAAAGCTCCTAATCGTTTTGAAGCTAGNGGCCGAAAGATATTTTTTATTCTCAGAAACTCCTTGACTTNCATNGGTCAACCAAACTTCTTTTGCTTTCTGACTGTTGCCAACTTATCTAAAACCCCATTAACCAGGTCAGCCGTTCGCTTTTCATAAAACGCATGAGTTAAATCAACATATTCACTTATAACAACTTCTAATGGCGTCTTTAAACTACTTGTAAGCTCATAAACCCCCACCTGAAGAATAGCCTGAAGCGTATTCTCCAATCTATCTGCACTAGCCTCTCTAGATAAAGCCGACCCAATTAACTCGTCAAGACTACTTAGTTGACTGGCAGTTCCACTTGCTAAGTCCTTAAACAATTGAACGTCTGCCGCTCCCAGACCGAGGCTGTCGTTGACTACAGGTAAACGGAAAAGTATAAACTCCTCAATNATATCGGCCGATGCGCCACCTGTCATTTTTATTTGGTAAATAGCTTGAACGGCCGCCAGTCTNGCTGCCGTGCGAGGACGTACCACAGGCGTNTCTTTTTCCANATTGGTGCTATTTTGCGCGGCCACCTTAAAAGCTTTTATTCAGCTTAACAATTGATAAGCAGGCCATCACAGCATCTCTTCCCTTGTTTTTTTTATTAAGAGATGCCCGAGCCCAAGCTTGCGCAGCGTTATCAACTGTCAAAATTCCATTGCCAATAGCCAGCCCTTTATCAATACTCAACTTCATTAATCCGCGAGCACTCTCGCTACAAACAATATCGTAATGGGATGTTTCTCCACGNATCACACAACCCAATGCCACGTATCCAATATAGGGGTTAGTCATTGTTTTTTGAGACACTATTGCTATTGCAGCCGGTATTTCAAGAGCCCCGGTAACTGATATCCTATCATAGCTTAAATTTTTCTTATCTAACTCGTTAATAGCCCCTCTGACTAATTCATCCGCTATATCCTTATAAAAATCTGCATCAACTAATAATATTTTATCTTTCATCAATNTTACCTATTCATTTGCACTTNGCTTCCTAGCTACTATGTTTAAACCGTAGCCTTCTAGCCCAACCACCGTTTTCTCTGAGTCGGTCAANAGTATCATATCTTTTATACCAAGATCCAAAAGGATTTGAGCACCTANGCCATAATCACGCAATTCGCTTGCTGCTATGCTNTCTTCATCTTTAGTTTTTAGTTTGCGTTGTAGTTTTTCAGATAGCGTAGTGGGAGTTGGTTCCCGCATCAATACAACTATTCCACGACCCNCTTCTGAAATAAANGTCATTGCGTTTTGCAATTCACCACCTCCCCGCGATCCAGACTGGTCTCCTAATACATCTTCCATAACGTCAAGGGAGTGCATCCTTACAGGGACAGGAGTTTCGGTGGTGATATCTCCTTTGATTAGAGCAACGTGCTCGGCATAAGAGACCTTGTTGAGATATACTATCATCCGCCACGCTCCACCATACTTACTATTAAGTACCGTTTCGACGGATCTTTCAATTATTGACTCTTTTGACCGGCGATAATTAATCAGGTCAGCTATCGTAGCTATTTTGATAGAGTGTTGTTCAGCAAACGCTATCAAATCCGGCATACGTGCCATTGTTCCATCGTCATTCATTATTTCACAAATTACACCAGCAGGATTCATTCCTGCCATCCTAGCAATATCAACCACCGCCTCAGTGTGTCCGGCACGGACTAGTGTACCACCGTCTCTCGCAACTAGCGGAAAAACATGACCAGGCGACACGATATCCTCTCGAGTTTTACCCGGATCTATAGCAACCGAAATTGTTCTCGCTCTATCATGCGCAGAAATGCCTGTTGTTACACCTTCTCGAGCTTCAATCGAAACAGTGAAAGCTGTTTCCAGTCGCGTCGCATTATTTTGAGACATGAGTGGTAAGCCAAGCTGCTCTACCCGCGAACGTTGCATAGCTAGACAGATTAAACCTCGAGCGTGCTTCGCCATAAAGTTAATTGCCTCAGGGGTAGCGTTTTCAGCAGGAATACACAAGTCACCTTCGTTTTCTCGATTTTCGTCATCAACCAAAATAAAAATTCGGCCTGCTTTCGCTTCCTCTATGACTTCTTCTATAGAAGATAAGGTAATGCCCGTTGCCTCGCTTAAATCAGTTATAGAATTCATATCCA
>NZVJ01000005.1 GCA_002701455.1 Rhodospirillaceae bacterium | reverse complement strand
GGGATATTAAACCTATTAGGTATGCCCAGACCCTTATGGCGATCAATCTGTTTCCAGGCTAACTTATTGGCTCGAATATATAGCCCACCCCAACCTTGTGCAAACGCTATAAACCCCGTCACCGTCATTGGTCCCTTTGCCATCGTGGGTAATTTTTCACCTATCTGGGTATCCTCAAAATAACGTGGCGTTGCACCCCGTATTGGTTCATTAGCGTATAAGTCAAAGATCTCCCCAAGCTCTTTTTCGCTGTAAACCTTATTTTTCTGAACTTGCAAGTCCTTATATTTGGTGCCTTCTTCTCTAGCAGTGTCCCGCTCGGTTCTAAAGCACCAGCTGTCACACTCAGCGATTTGGTCACCCGACTGGTTAAAGAAATCAACATGATAGATCTGCTGTATAGCTCTACCTGCAAATCGGGTCTCATGCTCAATAAGGTCCTTAAGATATGATTCTGTCGTTATTTCGTCATTTCGAATTATTGGTTGATGCCATTTCCAATCAGCACCGGCCCACATGGCGTGAATTCCGGGTAAGCCACCAACATATCCAGAAGCAATACGACTGGTGGCAAAAAGAAAGGATGGCAGAGCAATTATACTGTTGTACTTGGTTTTTAGGCCGTAGTCGGGCTCGCACCAAAGTGGATTATCATCGCCAATTCCGTGGGCGTAGTGCCGTATATTATCGCGTGTTGCCTCAAAGCACCAAGGTTCTGGATCTCGCGAAATTTTCACGCCGAGACGGCCGCGAAGTTCTTCTAAAGCAGCTTCCGTAATACGCGGAAATTCAGAATTATTTTGGTGTTTATAGGTCACGTTCATTATCCTTACTGGCCGATTCTCTTAATGCTTTTCGATTAACCTTTCCGGCGGGCGTCTTGGGAAGAGTTTCTACGAATTCTATAATACGAGGGTATTCATGCAGACTAAGTCGTTCTCTGGTAAATATTTGAAGTTCTTTTGATAACGCGTTCTTTTCGTCAGATTTGGTGATAACAAAGGCTTTAACAATCTGGCCTCTTTCTTGCTCCGGGACGCCAATAACGGCTACCTCTTCAACGGCTTGATGCTTTAGCAAAACATCTTCTATTTCCACCGCGCTCATTGTCCAGCCTGCAGAAATTATAACGTCATCTGCTCTGCCGTGATGAAAATAGTATCCATCCTTATCGAAGCTTCCTAGATCTTTTACCGGGAACCACGTGCCATTCTTGAAGAGCTTAATTTCACCGATAGCGCCAACGGAACAGGATAATCCGTTAGCGTCCTGAATATCAATTTTACAGCCGGGGAGTGGCTTGCCAAGTGATCCCAGCTTAACAGGGGGGGCTTCAGCTCCTGGATAATTGGCAATGATAACGCCAACTTCAGTTGATCCGTATATGCTGCATACATCGTGGCCAAATTGTTTTTTAGCCCAGATTGCTGTTTCGGTATCTAATGGCTCTCCCGTAAAAGATAGTTTATTGATCTTAAAGTTCCTTGGGCCGCTTTCTTGGAGATTGCGCATCATCCTATAATGCGTCGCTGCTGCCGATAGATTGGTTGTTTCAAATTCTTCCAAGGCGCCGAGAAGTCTATCGGGATCGAATTTACCAGAGTAAGTTGCAATCTCTATACCCAACGCAAGCGGAGCAAGAGTTCCGTGCCAAAGACCATGCCCCCATGCCGGAGAAGACGGGCACATATATTTGTCGCCTGGTCTAACACCCGTTGCATATAATGCAGCAATCATAACGGTCACGATAGCTCTGTGCCTGTGTTTTACTGCTTCAGGCAGTTCTCTAGAGGTGCCAGATGTATATTGATACATTGCCATATCCGACGAATGAGTATTTGAGATAAATTCATCGTCAAAATCATCTAATTCTTCCATTAACGCCCGGTCACCAATAACAGTTTCTATTTTTACTGCGGACGATAGTGCTGATTTTTCGGGGGCTAATATAAGTAAACTTGGCTGACAATCCTTTAGTCTTGCCATAAGACCGTCAGGCCCGAACGCCGTAAACAATGGGACCGCTACGCAGCCGGCCTTCATTGTTCCAAATAATGCTGTATAGAATTCAATTGACGGATCAAGCATGATTGCGATTCTGTCCCCCTTTTGTTTTCCTTTATGCAGCAACCAATTTGCGAATCTATTGGAGTTGTCGATTAATTCGCCAAAGGAAATAGAACGGCTTGGATTTTTTTCATAACAAATCCGGACGGCCGTATTAATTCTAGGATGACGATCAAGGCATTCGTAACTGATATTTAGCTCGTTTTTATTTCCATCGAAAAGCTGCCAGAGTGCTTCCTTGCTGAAATACTTTTGGGCGTCGTCATATTTTGTGTATTCAGTAAGTCTTGGCATCGTTTACCGACCTTTTTTCAAGATGTTGTCCACCATATGCTTTGAAATTCCAGCACCAAGCAAAATCTCCTCGGAATGTTCACCAAGAGCGGGTGCTGCGGATCTCACAGTCGCCGGCGAGTCAGAGAAATCGACTGGTGGTGCGGTCGTATAGATAATATCTTCGTGCTGATCTTCTATTTTTTGAAAAAAATTGGTTTTCTGGAGGTATGGATCGACCATTAGTTCGTTCATTTTAGCTACAGGACCGTTAGGTAAATCCGCTTCATCTAATTTCTGAAAGGCTTCCTCCGTTGTGAATTTTGCGAGCTCTTCGGCTAGGTAAGACTGGAGCGTTGCAATGTTTTGTGCTCTCTCAGCAAGGCGGGTAAATCTAGTGTCTTCAATTAAATCAGGTCTCCCGATTGCTCTCAGTAATCTATGCCATTGTTCATCCGTATGTGCCAGAACGCAAACCATTCCGTCTTTTGTTTTATAAGGTATCCGATAAGGGGATAGCGCCCGAGGGTAACCAAGTTCATTTGCAGGGCCTTTGGTACCCTCCCAAAGATGTGTCGTCAAATTAAACGCTAGCATTGTTTCCAGCATTGGAACGTGAATCTCCTGACCTTTGCCAGTTTTTTCTCTATAAAACAATGCCATGCCAATAGCTGAAGCCAGGGTATGACCACAAAATTTGTCTGAGATAGGCATCGGGACAAATCGGGCTTCTCCATTTGTTTGATCGATAAGATCAACTAAACCACTTTCTCCCTGAATTACATCATCATATGCTGGACGCCCATCCTTCGGGGAATTCCTGCGGTAGCCTGTTGCGGAAGCGTAAATGATCTTTGGTGCGGCTTTTTTTAAATTTTTATAATCTATACCCAACCTCTCAGTTGCAGCGTGACGCATATTGTGAACAAAGATATCACAATCGCCGGCAAGTTTAAGTAGAGCCTCTTTTTGGTCAGCCTCTTTAAGGTCCAATACAATACTTTTCTTGTTTCGGTTTGTAGTTTGAAAGAAGGGGCCCAGCATACCCGTCTTACTGGAACCAATGAGCCTCATGGGATCGCCAGAAGGTGTTTCTACTTTGATCACTTCAGCCCCCAGATCCCCAAGAATTTGGGTCGCAACGGGCCCGAGGACGTTAATTGTTAAGTCTAGGACACGGACACCCGTTAATGGGCCAAAGTTTTTATCGCTTTTTGACATTCTATGTTAATCGTTTTTGGTGATACTTGGATTTTTACACTTAATCATTCGGAGAGGGGTGTAAGTAATTACGGTCACGTCGTTTTGGTTAATTATGTGATTTTTTGTTCGTACCAAACCACGTCCCGGACGGCTCGTTAAACGCGCCTCCACAACTTCGCACTCCACATGTATTGTGTCTCCAGAAAATGTTGGAGCCTTTATGTCTAATTCCATATTCAAAAAAGCAAAGCCTGTGTGCTGCATTGTAGACTGCACAAGCAGTCCCTCCGCAAAAGTATAAACAAGCGCGCCCGGTGAAACCCTTCCTTTAATATCGCTATCTGTTTTTAGAAACTCTAAGTCTGTAAACATAGACTCAACCATACCTGTCGCATTTATAAAGTTTGTTATATCCGCGTCCGTTATCGTTCGACCTATCGTTTTAAATTGACGGCCAACAGGCAAATCTTCAAAGTAAAATCCGAGGCCAACAGTCTCCATTGTTTATTTCTCCATTGATCAATTCGAGTATTGTTTATCTTTATGCACCATGAATAATCTAACTGCACCATATTGAGGTTAAAATCTTATTAGTGATAATAGAAGGGGATAATCAAGGTGGAAAACGGCTTAAATAATCGCCAAGTTATTGGGATTATGAACCGCTATTATTTACGGAATTTAAAAACTTCTTCTATCAAATTAGCCGTAGATCGATCTAACTTAGGGTCGATAATTTTGTTCTTTAAAAGCGGCAGTATTTCATTTGTTAATTCCTTGCCTAGTTCAACACCCCATTGATCAAAGCTATTGATGTTCCAAATAGCCCCTTGAACGAAAGTTTTGTGCTCATAAATAGCTATCAATTGCCCCAATATATTAGGGGTCAGTTGTTTGAATAGAAAAATTGTTGAAGGGCGATTGCCGATGAATGTGGAGTGCGGTGCAAGACGGCTGGCATTTTGACTGGAAAGCCCGAGGTCACTCAGCCTTTTTGTTGTTTTTTGGAGACTGCGGCCAGTCATCAAAGCTCTGGCTTGTGCGAGACAATTAGCCAGAAGCACCTCTTGATGTCCGGCAAATTCCTCATCGGAAACAGCAGCTATCAAGAAATCACAGGGAATAACTGACGTGCCTTGATGAAGAAGTTGGAAGAAGGAATGTTGAGCATTTGTNCCCTCTGAGCCCCAAACGACGGCTGCGGTTTTTTGGGCCATTTTNTGGCCATCTTTGTCTACAGATTTGCCGTTTGATTCCATTTCTAACTGCTGAATATACGACACGAAACCTTCAAGGCGATGATCATANGGAATTATCGCACGCGATCCAAATTTCAAAACGGATGTATACCAGATTTCGAGCATTCCGAGAACGAGGGGTAAATTATTTTCTGGTGCAGTGTTAAGAAAATGTTCATCTATCGTGCGGGCCCCTTGTAAAAACTGTTTAAAGTTTTCGGTACCAATGCCTAAAATAATAGTTAATCCAACGGCCGACCACAAAGAAAAGCGACCGCCAACCCATTCCCATATCTCAAAGATATTTTGGTCTATAACCCCAAATGACTTTGCTCTATTTTTATTTCCGGTTATTGCTACAAAATGTTGAGATAAAGAAGACGGGCCAAGTCTTTCAAGCATCCACTTTTTTGTGGTTTCAGCATTTAAAATGGTTTCCTGTGTGGCAAAAGTTTTGGATGCGANAACCACAAGGGTCGTCTCAGGGTCGAGTTTGCGTAATTTACTCTGTAAGTCTGAACTGTCGGCGTTGCCTACAAAGTCAATTTGAATATTAGGTTTCTGATAAGAAGANAATGCTCTCAATACCATCATTGGTCCGGCAAGAGATCCTCCGGATCCAATGTGCAAGATATTGGTAAAACGTCTTTTTGTGAGGCCCTTTTTAGCTCCACTNCGNATTGAATTGGCAAAAGACATCATCTCTTCAAGTAATCTTTCAACCTTTGGAACTATATTTGTTCCTTCTACCGTAATAACACTGCTGCTTGGTGCCCTAAGAGCAACGTGCAGAGCTGGTCGATTTTCAGTATTATTGAGGATCGCACCACTAAATAGGCCCTCTTTTAATTTATCTACCTTTTGGACGGCTGCAAGTTGCTGCAAATCTTTTAAAACTTTTGTGTCTATTAGGTTTTTAGATAAATCAACGAAAAGGTTATCAAGACGAAATGAGAAATTATCGTGCCTTTCTGGATCCTTTTGAAATTCCTCTAGAATTGAACTCTTTATGAACCGTTGTCCGGACTTTTCCAATTTACTCCAGAGAAGATCTTGTTCTCTCATTTTCTTCCAATCGATTAGTGCATTGGATCTTTGCTCTTAGAGTCATCCACGTGAGGACGCGGTTCTGTGAGTAAGATACTTTTCGAGAATACGAAAGTTCTCATTTGAAAGCTTGTCGAATTGTAANGCAACCTGATTTAATTCCTTATCGACCCTGATTACTTTCACTGCNACTTCTATTTCCAAGGCTTCTTGATCTTTAACCGGCATACACAATTGAGCCGTTAATTCTTGTTCTTCTATAAATATATAGGTTCCGTTGGAAATTGCTAATCCACCTAGGCTGCAATCCAAGACGTCGAATTCATTGTCGTCAAAGATAAGCACTAAATTAGAACTTTGCCGCCTATCACGCCGTTTTTCTTTGTTGCGCATTCTTATGACAGTCAATATCTGCTCCTACAAGTTTATATTTGTCATCTTTCAACTCGGATATTTTACAAATATCTGTAGTGTTAGAGGATTAAAATCTCAATAAACTTAACCTGATATTACACTAAAGGATAAAGATATTACAGAAGTAACCATTTTTGATTTGCCTTGAGTTTGACAGTTCTAGCGTTACAATTTAGCTGATAGAGTAATAACGGTCGAAGCCTGTTTAAGATTTGCGGGGAAGTGAGAAAATGGGAAAAATAAATTTGAAACCATTATCAGAATCGGTTGGTGCAGAAATACTGAGTATTAATTTAACGGACCTTCGTGCGACGGAGTTTAAAGAAATAAGATCCGCCTTAGATACTTATGGGGGACTTCTCTTCCGCAACCAGGAACTATCTCCGGAAAATCTGGTTGTTTTCAGTAAAATGTTTGGTGATTTAGATCACGCCCCCCAAATGGAAAATGGTAAAACAGCNGTGGAAGGCTTTCCCGAAATCTATATCGTTTCAAACATACTGGATGATAATGACAAACCCATTGGTTCTTTAGGTGCAGGCGAAGCCGTATGGCATACAGATATGTCTTACTTGCCAAACCCCCCTGATTTTTCAATGCTTTACGCGATTGAGGTGCCAGCGAAAGGCGGTGACACTTCGTTATGCGGGATGGCAGCAGCATATGATGCATTACCTAAAGATTTGCGTGATAGTATCCAAAAAAAGGCCATCAAGCATGATGGCACATACAACTCCGGTGGTTTTTTACGCAAGGGGTTGCGAGAAGACAATGATCCTATGACTTGTGAGGGACAACCTCACCCAATCGTTTGTGCTCATCCTCGTAATGGAAGGCCGGTTCTCTATTTAGGCCGAAGGAAGAATGCTTATGTAGTTGGGCTGGAAAGAGAAGACTCCGAATCGCTTTTAGATTCGTTATGGGAATTTGCAGCACTTTCAGAGAACTCTTACACCCATCAGTGGCGGGTCGGAGATTTACTGCTATGGGATAACAGGTCTACTATGCACCGCCGTGATCCATTTGACAGTACTGCAAGAAGATTAATGCAAAGAACTCAGATTAGGGGGAAATCACCTCCGGCAAGTTACTAATAAAAGTATATTAGGGAGCTGTTCTTACCCTTTTGATCTGACGGCCTGTAAAACTTTATGACAAAATTCATTGAAAGCAGAGCCTTCAATCCACCGNGCTACGCAAACCAAGTTAAAGTCAGGCTCGACCCAGATGAANTTGCCACCAAAACCGACCGCGCAGACGCTATTGCGAGATGCGTTGGTAAGGCGTTTCCCACTATTGTTTAGCCACCAAAAAAGCCCGTAATCTGGGTTTATGCTGCAAGGTTTAAGCGCCTGATTGATATAATTTTCTGATAAAAGCTGCTTTCCATTCCANCNTCCATGGTTCAACATAAGTAGACCTACGCGTGCCTGATCNAAANTGCTGATGAATAATCCTCCNCCCCAGTGCGATCCNCCNGATACGGATTGNACTTGTTTGCCATTTAACTCTATCCAAGAGTTNTTGTAACCGTGCCACTCCCAGGTTTGGCTAGCTCCAATTGGATCCATTATTCTCTCTTTAAGTAATTCAGGTAGTGGCCGTTTAGCTACTCGGAGCAGGGCAAGTGCTAAACGNTTAACTCGGACATCATTATATTCCCAATGACTCCCAGGNTTTTCTAACCTTCTTGCAGTGCCTTTTGTCTCGTTATCGCTGGGCTGCATTGTCAAATCACGATTATGGTCCACTTGATCTGGTTTGCCCCATAATTCACCAGTCCATTCACTAGTCATTTGTAACATTTGGCGCCAAGTAATGTTTTTATTTTGCTCGCTGTCAAATCCACCATCCTTGATCAGGTCTCTTATTGGACAATCAAAACTTGGAATAAGTCCGTCATCCAGTAACAAACCTGCACAAAGTGATAAGAAGCTTTTTGCGACTGAAAACGTTATATCTGGGCGATAGGTATCTCCCCATTTAGCCAATATTCGACCTTTTAAAAGAATAATCCCATGTGGTCCTTCTCTTGAACGCGTTTTCCCTATGATGTCTCCCCANGGTGGGGGTTCAGCAAATGCACGATTTTCTAGTGCTTTTTGGATGTTCCGATCTAATTTTGATTCATTGCNGAGNGCAAAGTTTATTGCGGGTTGTAATTGTTCCGACCAAGAACTGCCGGATGACTCCCAGTCTTCGCCTGCTGTGGGAAAATAGTTTGAATGATCAAGCATAATAAACGTCCGCTTAGAAGTTGGATGACTCAAGTCAATAAAGGTTTATTTGATAGCGGAAGACATTAGCGTTTCTCAAAGTCTATCCGTTCGTCAATAGGAAGTTTTTTAAGTTGTCGCCGAAACACATCCAGTGTCAGTTCAATGGCACCAAGACGCACCCATTCGTGACCACCCAGTATTCTGGCCTTTCTAGCATATGAGCCACCAATTGTTGATATACCTATAATAATATCGCCCCCAGATTCAATTCCATCTTTATCNTCATCTATATCTAAAAGTGTGGCCANAGCGAAAGTGGAAGCGGCGTCGGATCTTAAAGCATTTGCAATAGCTTTTGCACTTTCCATATCAAAAGAAACAGACTTCTCAGTTGTACTGAGATTAACCGCTCCGCATAATTGATTGAGGTCNCGAGAAACTACACTTCGTATTATAGGATCAGGGTCTCCANCTTTTGGGTTTAAACGTGCTGAAATAGCTCCGCTAGTATGCATCTCGGCCGTGGATAGCGTCGAATTCGTTTTGGCTAATTCTGCTAAAATAACACCCTCCAGTGTTTCATTGTCTTCCGATATTATAAAATTCCCGAACCGGTCTCTTATGGTCTCTATTATTGGCTGCAGTATTTTTTCTGTTTCAGTCTCATTTTCTGCTTGCACAACAACTTTCGTTTCAAGTTGTGGATAATGAGCTTGAAAACCAAGTTTAACGAATTCTTTATTTTTATCCGTTTCGATATCATTTAACATCTGATCGGCCCGAGATTCACCAATTCCAAAGGAATGGAAACGTTTGAGAGTGGTGAGTTTTTTNACTCCGCTCATTACGACTAGCCGCGGTATTATTTGTTCGTCCAACATACGCCGCATTTCCCGAGGTACACCGGGNGTGAAAAAAAATCTTGCCCCCCCAATATCAATCGCGAAACCACAAGCAGTGCCTATAGGATTATCTATAAATTCCGCACATTCTGGGAGCAGCGCTTGCTTTCTATTATTTGGTGGCATGGTCCGTCCGCGTCTCTCATAAAAAGCGAGCATCCTCTCTAGCCAGCCCTGATTTAGCTTGAGTTCGACACCAGCTACTTCTGCCGCAATTTCTTGTGATAAATCATCTACTGTGGGCCCTAANCCACCNTTTACAATNACAACGTCGGCTCGTTCTGNGGCTTGTTTAAANGCTNTGGNTAGGTCTTTNCGANNGTCTCCAACAATTGTGCCCCAATGCATTNTCAAGCTAACTTCGTTGAGACGNCTAGCCATATGNCTATAGTTTGTGTTGATAGTTTTACCGGTTAAAATTTCGTCGCCNGTGCATAGTATCTCAATAAGCATTCTACAANCTCAAAAACAGGGTTAAACTCGTTGCGAAATTAAGTGCATTAAAGTTGGTCTAGAAAAAATTGTTTACGTCTCGAAAGTGCCTGAAAACAGCGAGATAATTACCTAGGATCATATACCATATCATGCTCTGGCACTTTCTCATTTTTTAAGAATGAACGTATATTCGCTATCGCNCGNTCCGCGATGTTATCAAAATTATCTAGTGTTGCACCAGCGCAGTGCGGCGAAACAATGGTGTTTTGTAACTTCAAAAGGGTCGTACTGTCAGGAGGCTCTTTTGAAAAGGTGTCTAAACCAGCTGAAAATAATTGCCCGGTTACAAGAGCATTTGCCAAAGCGGTTTCGTCTATCAATCCGCCTCTTGCGCAATTTATAACTATCGCGCCCTGCTTCATAAGCTTTATCATCTCCGCATTTATTATGTGTTTTGTGTCAGTGTTGAGGGGGCAGTGGAGCGTTATAATATCAGAAAGTCTCAAAAGTTGATCAAGGGGAACACGCTTCAATTCAAGGGTTTTTTCCAGCTGATTTGGCGCTGGTATAGGATCGCAGTATAAGATTTTAACGCCAAAGTTACCTAGAAGCGTAGCTACTTGACGGCCAATCGCTCCCAGCCCAACAATTCCGATTGTCTTTCCATTTATTTGTTTGTTGGAACCTCGAGCACTCTCTTTTTGCCATACTCCCTTGCGGGTTTGATGGTCAAACGTTATCANTTGACGGCTTGCAGCAAGCATCATCATTAACGTATGTTCAGCTACGGGAACAGCGTTGCCCGCATTTAATCGTCCAACCCCTATTTTATGTTCTACACAGTAGTCTAAATCTATATTATCGACACCGGCTCCTAATTTTTGTATATACAATAAATTAGGGGCTTCAGCNAACAATTGTTTATTTAATGGAGCGCCCANAAGCATTGTTGCAGTTGCTTGTTTTATTGCGGCTTGTCTTTCCCTGAAAGTCACCTCATTGATNGCAAGTATGTCCCATCCTTTGGGTATTTTGTTGACAAGCTTGTTTAAAATAGCGGGCGCAAAACAATCAAGTACTGCTACGGTAATCTGATCCATTTGTAACGATCCTAGAANAGTATATCCTGCGGCGGATTGGTTTATAAGTTAAAAGAGATTTTTGCATAATAGTCATTCAGGCTTTGTTCAAAGCGTCGTTTATGAATTGTCTGCTTATATATTCAGTGGCGTTAGTGCCTCGCCTTTGGGAAATTGACCTTATCATCGCACTCTCGTCGATTAAACACTGTATACCCTCCAAGCTAATATCACCCTCTGCCGAGAATATATTTTCTTCTGTATATTCCTTCCANGCTATGTCTGCATGCTTCCTTGTAATGCCAGTTTCTTTTACAGCGATTTCACCCATAAGTTTCTGATCNCTGAAAAAAAGTCTATGNGCTCTGATGAAAGCCCGCATAAAACTCGCAACTAATTGCGGATTACTCTTGGCCCAGTGTTTGTCGACGTTCAATGAAGTAAACTGAAAGTGAGGGAAATAATTTTTGGGCTCCACGATTGATACATATCCTTGTTCTANCGCTATTTGGTTCAGCGGTGTGCCCTGAAGGCCAGCGTCAATTTCGCCGGATTGAAGTTTCTCCCACCGAGCTAGGATGGGACCCACTTCAGCCAATTCATAATCTTGTGGATAACGAAGGCCATGGGTCTCCAGTATCTTCATAATTAATGATGAACTGCCTGCTGATTTTGAGGAAACACCAATGACTTTGTTTTTTAGGTNNTTGAACTCTCTTATCGAAGGTNTAGCAATAAGCGAAAAGGGGAGCTTATTTACATTTCCGCCAATTATTGTAAGCGATCCGCCTGCCTCATGATTTAGAATGATATGTTCTGTAACACCAAGTGCAAGCTGAACTTGCCCCTTTTCAAGTCGCTCNGTTACTTCGTCGATTGGCTCGTACAATTCGATATCAACTTGTATGTTTTCTTCCTCGAAAAGGCCGCAATAGTCGGCGACCCAGATAGGCATGTTAAAATAATTTCGTGAAACGGCTGCTAAGTTGATTGTTTTTAAAGCGGTCATGTTNTTATCGATATCTTTCGTTTCTTGTCTGTTAATTCAGTAAGCGTATTGTTAAAGTTTTACAAACTGAAAATAAACTATNTCAGGCGAGAGGAGATAAAATGCAAAGTTCTGCTCAACGTGTTTATGGTGCCAAGGCTCGTATGGCACTCATGGTGCCTTCAACAAATACTGTNGCGGAAACTGAATTCTGGGAAATGGCGCCGGACGGAATAACAATTCACACCTCGCGAATGCCATTTTTCGCTGAGCGCTTTGAAAAGCCTTTTGATGAAATGGAAAGTCATTTACCGCGTGTNATAGAAGAGGTAAATTCGGCGGAGCCGGATGTCATAGCTTATGCGTGCACGGCTAGTTCAGCNAAAGGTAACCCTACNGCCTATGAGGATGAACTTTCAAAAAAGACGGGAAAACCTACNGTAACTGCAGCCGCTGCGCTAGTGGAAGCTATGAGGGTCTTTAATGCGAAAAGAATATTAATGATCACGCCATATCCCCAAGAAACGAATGATAAGGAATGCAAATTTTTCTTAGANAATGGAATTGAGGTCATCCATGATGAGAGTATTATTGTGGATGAGGCTCAGCAAAAATTTAAAAATATGAATCGGGTTCCAAGTGATCTAATCGTAGAAAGGGCTATAAAATTGGGTAGCCAAAAAAATGTCCAAGCAGTGGTATTAAGCTGTTGTGATATGCCTACTTTAGCCGCGATACCTAAGATCGAGGCCGAACTTGGAAAACCAGTCACATCGAGTACACAATCGTTATTTTGGCGAACAATGAAAGCGGCCAAACTTCCTGACCAAATTAAGGGCCGAGGCCTGCTTTTTGAGTCGTCTTAAATTTTTAAAACAGAGTTTGGTAAAGTAATGAGTTTACCCCTTTTATTTTCCCCCTTTTCGCTTCGGACTATAGAATTGAAAAACCGAATCGTAATTGCTCCAATGCATCAGTACTCNGGCGAAAGAGGTTTTCCCACGGATTGGCATGTGATGAGTGTAGGACGTTATGCTGCGGGTGGAGCAGGTCTCGTTTTTGTTGAGTCGACTAAAGTAGAACGGCGTGGGTGTGGGACAGTGGGCGACCTGGGTTTATGGAATGACGAATTTATTCCTCATTTCAAAAGATTGTCTGACTTTATTAGATTGCATGGTTCCTGCCCCGGCATTCAACTAGGTCATAGTGGAAGGAAGGCTCGAAGATATCGGCCTTGGGAAGGAGGAAAACCTCTTGATCCATTGCCAGAAATCGGAGACTGGGATGATTGGGAATTAGTTTCTTCAACCGTGGAAGGAGATCCTGGTGATCCGTCGCCTCGTGCATTGTCCGTCGACGAAGTTCAGGATGTTGTCCAAAAATGGGGTGATGCGGCTGAGCGCGCCGATAAAGCTGGCTTTGATGTCCTCGAAATTCATGCAGCNCACGGTTATCTTATACATCAATTTCTCTCGCCTCATGCCAACCGCCGAAATGATAAATATGGCGGGTCAGAAGAAAACAGAATGAGATTTGCAATAGAGGTAGTAGAGGCAGTGCGGTCACGGTGGCCTGATAGTAAGCCATTATTTGTCAGATTGTCCGTTGAAGATGATGCGGGTTGGGGACCTGAGGAAAATGTAAGGCTCGCCAGGGTGCTCAAGCAAAAAGAAGTGGATGTGATTGATTGCTCATCTGGGGGAATTAAAGGGGCGCCGGTGGTAAGTGCTGGCCCCGTTGGATATGGTTATCAAGTTCCCTACGCTGAAAAACTTCGGACGGAAGCNAAAATAAATACGATGGCGGTAGGATTNATAGTGCATGCTGACCAAGCGGAAGAAATTCTCAAAAAACAGAAAGCTGACCTGATTGCTATAGCTCGTGAGGCGATGCATAACCCAAATTGGCCTATAGATGCGGCTCAAAAGCTAGGCGTNTCTAGTTCTTATAGTCTTATGCCAAGCCCCTACGAATATTGGCTTGATAAACGTTCGAAGCAGGTGGAAAACCTTGTGCCGTCCACCCACTCTAAGGGTATCGTCACCTGAGTCATGACAGCATNCTATCAGTGCGTATAAACGATANGAGTTCAAGGGATAAATTTGGAGGTATGAATATGAACTTAACGCATTCCCCTTCGAGAGCGTTGGGGGGCATGGTAGCTTCAGCCCATCCCCTAGCGTCGGCAGCAGGCGCGGAAATTATGAAAAATGGNGGCAATGCTTTTGATGCCGTGGTGGCTACGGTCGCGACATTAAATGTAGTAGAACCTTTCATGTCTAGTTTAGCCGGGTTAGGAGTTGCAACCTGCTGGATAAATGCTGAGCAGCGCGTCAGGTGTCTTGATTTTACGCCTAATGTACCATTTGACTTCAAGTCAAATGTTTTAAGTAAGCAAGATACCATGACAGGACCTTCTGCAAGTGGGATACCCGGAAATTTGGCAGGTTGGAGCGAATTGCTAAATAAATATGGTAAAAGAAATTTATCAGATGTCTTGTCTCCGGCTATCAAACATGCGCGGGATGGTTTNCCGGTATCTGCCCTTTATGCGCATATGGCTCAGACCACCGCCAGTAGGGCTTGTACGCCCGAATGGNGCAAAATATTTACCGATGCTTCAGGCGAGATCTCCGAAGGATGGGTTTTAAAGCAACCAGAATTGGCTAAAACTTATGAAGGTATTGCGTCAGAAGGAAGCTCGTTCCTATATGGCGGATTGCTGGGCGATAAAATAATAGACCATCTGAAGGAGCTAGGTGGTTGCATGTCGATGAAAGATTTGCAGTCAGTAAAACCCGAATGGCAGGAACCAATTAGTGCAGCGTATCGGGGGTTAGTCATAAATGTACCGCCACCGCCAGCCGAGGCTTTTCAATTTCTTCTAACAATGCGAATTTTAGAAGGCTTTGAGCTGCATAAANTTGAGCACCTTAGCACCGAGCATCTTGATANNGTATTTCGCGCTATCCGCGTTGCCGCTGGTGTTCGAATTTCAAACAACAATAAATCAGTTGAGGAAATCCTTGAGCTTNTAACTGATAGAAATATACAACCGCTTCAACANCGTGTAGCCGATAAACAAATTATTGAGGGGTTAACGGAACAATTTGGTGAGCAAATAANGCGTCAGACGGCAGAAAATAAATCCCATACGACCTCTATTTCGATTGCCGACCAAGACGGTAACATGATTTGCCTTACTCAAAGTTTAGGTTCGCCTTGGGGGTCAACGGTTGTAATTCCAGGCACAGGCGTATGCATGAATAACTTCATGTATTGGGGAGACTTGAACCCCGACTCGCCAAATCACTTGGTAGGCGGGCAGCGATGGGCGATGTGTTTAAGTCCATCAATTTCCCTGCAAAATAATCAGCCCGTATTGGCTTTAGGGACGCCGGGAAGCTACGGCATCATGCAAACTCAAGCGCAGGCACTGGTGCATTATGTCGATTATGGATTAAATTTAAGACAAGCAATAGAAGCACCTCGTGCCAGATTATTTGATGGAAAAGAAGTTGTGCTCGAAAACCGTGTAACCACCGCGGTTGTCGAAGAACTAAAACGTCGAGGCCATGANATTAAAAANCCTGGCCCATACACGATGCAGTGCGGAGGCATGCAAGCNGTCTCAAGAGACCCNCTTTCCGGTTCACTGGCAGGCNCTGCTGATCCGCGTAGAGACGGGGTGGCGATTGGTGTTTGATTATTTTTTAGGTGCCTGACTTAGNTCTAAAATACGTTTTTCAAATTCTGGTGCTAAAGCTGGATACCAGTCGGTCACTTTAGGATCGTGGCCAGAGATTAAAAACTCATACCCGCCAGCGATGTTAAAGCACNTGCGGTATCCGTCTATCATCTTTTGAAGATCGTGAAATATTGCAAAAGGCCTTTCAAATTCAACTTCGTCGTAAAGATGCACAGCATCTGATGCCAAAAGTATCCATCCTCTACTAGTATGGACTCGCAATGCCAATTGCCCTCTTGAATGGCCGCCTATCAAATGAAATTCAATGCCTGGTGCAACCGTACTGACCGTATCTTCATAAAACTTCAATCTTTCCTCATAGAGGAGCTCAACTAGTTTTTTCGTGTCCCGCGAATGATAAGCTAGCCGAAAGGGGGCAAATGTCATATCAGGGCCGGTGATGGATTTCATCTCTTCAAANTGTATTGAAAATGTTGCATTTGGATAATCGTCCAGATTTCCGACATGATCGAAATGAGCATGCGTTAATAAAACGTGGTCAACAGAACTAGCTTTAATACCTATTTTAGCAAGGGTCTCGGCCGGTGATTCCAAAAAGTTTCTCCCTCCGTCTCCTGACAAGTCAGGATTAAAACCAGTATCAACAATAAAGGTGTTACCGTTTCCTGTTATAACGTAAGTGAAGAAGTCTAAGCCCCTGATCATCGTTGACGGGTCACCGCCTAAGTAGGTTGACCCTTCAGGGCGCTCCAATTGTTCTGCATACCGTATCGCATAGACGTCATACGTTGGGATATCAATCATCGTTTTAACTCCCTAACCGGCGCTGTTGTGATTTAAACCTTTTTAAAGTCTTGCTAATAGTCAGTTTCAACTTTTAATTCGATAAAGTTCAAGTACGCCGCAAGAGATTATATTAACTTGTAATTCTTATAAGAATACAGCTAACACGCCGGTGTATGCATAGATTTCATCTCTGCTAATTTCACCGTTTGCGAAAAATCCAGCTAGTGGAAAATCGCCTAGCGNTTCCTTGATAATATCGACCTCCCTAGCTGACCGTGAGAATTGGTTAGGACCCCTTGCNGCACATGAAATATAAATCCCGCCCCTAATNTCTTTTTTGNCAATTCTACGTNTTAAATCCTCAGACATTCTATACATGTCTTTGACTGCGCTTTCTCTGTCGCGACGGCAAAANAGTAGTTTATCCCCGTCAGAAATATTTTCTGAGATAGCTATAATCTTATTTTCGGGGTCGANGCCAACCAAGTTTCTTACGGTGTAATCTGCTTTATCAGANCCGGCTATTGGAAACGCAATAAAGATTGTGCCGCCCATTTTTTGAAAATCGTGCTGAAATTCTTCTCCNATAGTTTCTAAGAGAATATCAAAAGCGGGCCTTCCATCCATTTCGAAAACAATATTTTTTTGTGACTTAGTAATCGTATATATCTCACTTATTGGACTACAGCCTTGACTGAGTCCTGTTAGAACTTCACACATCTCGGGTGACACCAACGCCCCACTTACTGCTTTCCCAGACTGATCTGAAACATGCGGGCTTCCACCAGACGCCGCAGTTAGCCCCCCTATCAGATAGCTGTTTGTTTCTTGGGCAAGGTTCTCAATTGCCTGCGGGGTAGTCGGCTGCCTGGGATCGGCGTGGGTGATCGCAAGAGGCATGTAAGCCTGTTCTAGCCAGCTTTTTTCGGTTTCTCTGATTTTGGAGCCCGTGTTTTCGTCTCCAGAAAATATTTTGAAGCTTCCCTTTGGCAAGTCTAGGAGGAGTGCCGTTGCTGACGTTTCACCATAAAACTCGCCAACATTACTTAAAACACCGTATCCGGCGGCACCCAACCAATCATTGCAATTGGTTTCTAGTCTTAATCGATTGAGAATGTTTTCCAAATTTGGGAGAAGGTCCTCTGAAACATATAAAATACCGAGAGTACCTCTGGCATTCTCCAATTGAGAACAAAGTTCGCTGATTGTGTCCTCCCAAACGGATTTTATGCTGGTCGCGCTAAAAAATTTTCTGCCTGAAGTGGTCATTATGCTCAGTCCTGCTTTCTAGTTAGAGCGCTAGCTTATTTCCAAAGGCCTCTTGTTTCTAGGTTTTGGACACAATTATTTTTTAGTAAATTATTCAATCTTCTTCCGAAAGAACCTGCTCAACAGCTGAAATTAGTTTTGGGGAAGTTGGGCTAGTACTTGAGGCAAACCAGTCAACGGGCTTTCCCTGTTTATTTAATAAAAACTTATAGAAATTCCAACGTGGCTTTGAAAGGGTACCAAGTTGCTTGGTTGCCCACAAAAAAAATGGGTGTGCTTTTTCGCCCTTAACTCGTGTTTTTTTTGTCATGGGAAAGCTAATGTTGAAGTTCACTTTACAAAAATTTTTGATTTCGTTCTCCGTTCCCGGCTCCTGGCCTCCAAAATCGTTCGATGGCACGCCGAGAACAATCAATCCGTTCTCCTTATATTTCTCCCACAAACTCTGGAGCCCGTTATATTGTTGAGTGAAACCACAACGCGACGCAGTGTTTACAACTAATATTGCCTTTCCGGTATAGTCAGATAGAGAGATGTGCCCTCCTTCTATAGATTGAAAAGTAAACATATGAGCTGATCCTGCGTTTGCTGCTGTCCAAGATTGAATCAAGAGACCGAAAGAAATTATCAATATTCTCTGCCACATCCGTCAATACCCTATTCGGCATCAAGGCTTCAGGTGCCTATTAGTAAGATCAGTATACCAACTACGAGTGCTATAATTCCTAGTAGCTCGCTGAAATTACTTTTTTCCTTAAAAAATAGGTAGGAAGCAATAAAAGTAAACACTAGTTCAATTTGGCCCAACGCTCTAACGTATGCAGCGTTTTGGAGGGTCATTTGGCGTAGGAAGGGTATCCCCAACAGAAAGGGCGGATACGCATCAAGACCAACACAAGGGTAATTTTGC